>JBCAWW010000520.1:0-4572 GCA_038534415.1 Bacteroidota bacterium
TTACTATCTAGGCGGCATGGGCTACACTACTTTTGGTTCAAACCGTTTTAGCTTAGATAGTAAGAGAGCAAATCTTCCCGCATCGGACTATAACCGATTTGCAAGCCCAGATCCACGTACAGCCGTTCCATGATATAGATAACGAATCCTAGCGTAAAAGTTCCCCCTAATTTCAATCCGTCATATTGCTTAATAATCGGAGAGGGCGACGAGCTATCCAAAACGCGGTCGCGGTACCAATTGGCATTGAGATTAAGCGCGATATAAGGAAACTCATATGGATTGGCGGAGTCGTTGAAGATGCGTCCTCCAACAGATAGGTGCAGGCCTGAATTGCTATAATCGATATAATCCTTGAGGAGCGAAACCCTGGGAGTGTTTTCCGAACCTATTTTTTGGTATCGAAAGCCAGCCGCTACTTGAAGATTGAAGATCGGACTGAGTTGGCGCTCTGCTCTTATATCTACGGTATTGATCAGGAGAGGAGCCAGATTGATACCCACAAATGTCTTCTCTTGGGCCATAAGGCGCAAAGGTAGGAGAAGCAACAGGCACAATGCAGTCTTGTTCATGAGAAGCTGATGAGCAAATCAAAGCTAACAAAATCCGCCTTTTTTTCCTCACTAGAGAAGCTAGCAGATGTTAGAATCTGATTATATGATCAGGCAATCTTTCAGACAATCACAACTATCATAGCTCCCTTTTCGTACCTTTGCGACACCATAGTGCTATTGCATGGCAGAAATCTGGATTTGGATTATCGTATTTATCGGCACCCTGATCGTTTTGGTCATCTCAGCCGATTTATTTATCAAGGTAGCTGAGAAAATTGGCTTATCCATTGGTATATCGCCTTTTGTAGTCGGCGTGACCCTAGTGGCGCTGGGTACTTCTCTGCCTGAGCTAGTTACCTCTATCGCGGGAGTGCTCAAGGGCAACTCGGAGATCGTTTTGGGCAATATAGTAGGCTCCAACATCGCCAATATGGGCCTAGTCCTCGGTATGGTGGGGATTATTGGAGGTAAGATTAAGCTGAAGTTTGATCTCATGAGCGTGGACTTGCCGATCATGATGGGAGCAAGTGTGCTACTATATCTCGCTTTGCAAAACAATCATTTTTCCTTGCCCGAGGGTTTATTATTTATTGCCGGACTGGGGATTTATCTCACCTATGTATTTAGCTCGGGCAAAGCCGAGATACCCGAAAAAGGAGAGGAAAGCGAGCAAGATCCAAATCTGCGCCTTACTTGGCAGGATATTGCAAAGCTCATCGCGTCCGTGGTCTTGATTTATTTTTCTGCTAACTACAATGTTGAAGCGATAGATTTTATTGCCCAATGGTTTGATGTCGGCAATGAGTTTGTCGCTCAAACCGCCGTTGCTTTAGGGACTTCATTGCCCGAGTTAGTGGTCTCAGTGGTAGCGATTCGCCGGCAAAATGCCGAGTTAGCGGTTGGCAATATTGTAGGTTCCAATATCTTTAACATTTTCTGCGTCATGGGGATTCCTCGTCTCCTTGGCGAGATTGAAATTCCCAGATCCATCTTAGAATTTGGCTTGCCCGGTCTGATCATCATCAGTGGTTTGGCTTTATTTAGCCTCCAAGACAAGATGCTGACGCGCTGGGAAGGCTTTATGCTTTTGTTTTGCTATCTGATCTATATCGGCAATCTCACCAGCATGCAGTTGGGAATTTAAAGGTTCCAATTATCCCTAATCCATTTTCTGGCTTCATGGGTCTCTCTTTAGAGGCCTTGGTATACTGCATGCCGCTGCGCGGAACGATTATCAGTAGCCGCCAGCGGCCCTAGTTCGAATTCCCTTGCGAGTGAGTCCCGAAATCGGGATCATCAGTTCTCAAATTGTACTTCTATTTGGGAGTATCATTAGATTTCTCATAGAGGTGTATGTAATTCGCCTCTACCGCTACCGTTGGTAGCGATTTATGGCATAATGGATTGAGGGAAGCGTTCTGCGAAGCAGGCAAAACTCACTGAGGCGTATGTAATTCGCCTCTACCGCTACTGTTGGTAACGATTTATGGCATAATGGATTGAGGGGAGCATTCTGCGAAGCAGGCAAAACTCACTGAGGCGTATGTAATTCGCCGTTACGGCTACCAATGGTAGCGATTTGTGGCATAAACTGACTTGAGGGGAGCGTTCTGCGGAGCTGAAACAAAAATAAAGACATACAAAAAAGCGAGACTGGAAATCCAGCCTCGCTTTAATTATGCGTATGTCAATCAGACTTACTTGCGCACGATACGCTTGCTAGCGTTGCGGGTTCCGTCAGAGATTTTCACCATATAGACACCTTCAGGATGGTTTGTCAAATCGACTTGCTCATCGAATCCGTTGACACGGCCGATTTGCTTGCGATAGATCATAGATCCTTTAGCATCGTAGACTTCAACGGTCAAGTCGTCGGCTTGAAGCTCAGCAGACTTGATGTAGAAGTTTCCAGTAGTTGGATTCGGGAATACGTCGATTGCTTGGCTAAATAGCTCGTCGATATCTACGCTACCGATTATGATAGTAGTAGTATCCGAACCACAGTTATTAGTAGCAATCAGGGTAACAGTGTACGAACCATCAAAGGCGTATACATGTGTTGGGTTAGGATCAGTAGTGGTTGGCGAACCATCTCCAAAGTCCCAAATTACACTTGCGCCAGCGGTAGATTGGTTGGTAAAGTCATAAGTATAACCGAAGGTCTGTGGAGTGGTACCAGCAGCAACCGGAGTAAACTCGAGGGTTACGTTGATATCATCCGTGCTTTCACAACCAGTTGGATCAGTTACCGTTACGGCATAGTTACCATCATTAGTAGCGTAGATTGTCTGCGAAGTCTCACCCGTGCTCCATGCATAAGTAGCACCTGGGTTGCCAGCATCTAATAATACACTATCACAATCTGTAAGGTCAGCACCTAAGTCAACCACAGGATCGACACCCGGAGTGATGATAACCGTCTCAGTGATATCACAACCTTCCACATTAGTTACAGTTACCGAGATGGTATCTGCACCAGTAGCTGGAGGAGTAACTGTGATCGTCTGAGAAGAAGCGCCTGTGCTCCACGCATAAGTAGAACCAGGGTTCAAGGCATCTAGGACTACATCATCACAAGCGGAAATGGTACCTCCAAGGTTGAGAGATGGAGCTGGCAGTACTTCTACATAAGTAGTATCAGAATCTAGACAGCCATTCTCATTGGCTTCAACCCAGTAAGTACCAGTGGTCGTTACTTGTAGGGTCTGACCAAACTCGCCAGAAACAGACCAGATATAGGTAGCACCGGGGTTACCAGCATCAAGGGTAACACCCCCACAAGATACGAGAGAGTCAGGGCCTAAGTTTACAGTCGGAGACGGTAGGATCGTCATATTGATACTATCACTAGCCGTACAGCCATTGATATCAACGACATCAACGTAGTAAGTACCAGAAGAAGTAATCGCGATAGATGGGGTTACATCACCAGTGTTCCAGACGTAGCTCACGATCGAAGGATCAGTAGCATCAATAACGATACCAGAGCAAGCAACGGCATCGTTGCCCAGATCTAGAGCTGCAGGAGGAGCAACTTGGATTACGATTGGGGTACGTGGCTCACTTGGGCAAGCACCACCGCCGCCACCGCCGGTTACAACATTGCTAAGACCTGGGTTGAGACCACCTTGCGTAGCAAATGCTGCAGTAGCGGTAGTTAACCAGTCAGAAGCGTCATTGTTGTCAAATGAACCTGTACGGTAGACATTTTGAGCAAGAACAGGGTTACTCACGTCGATACCAGGACCATTCCACTTACCGGTGATGTCAATAGTAGCACCATTGATCGTTGGGGCAAAGGTAGCAATATCGGCAGCAGACCAGTTGAAGAACATAACGTCAACAACATTGTTGAGGGCATCGAGGATTAAAACCCAACCTTCTTGACCACCATTCCAAAGAATGTTTTGGCCGATGTAGTTAGGATCACCAAATGCATCATTACGTACGCGAATTTCACCGGGCTGCATGACACCATTCATGGACCAAGTAGTGTTGGCTACCGTGTTGATACTGCCTGCAGCATCCTCACCAAAGGCAACGGTCCATCCAGTAACATCAACAGGGGTTAGGCCTGTATTCATTACTTCCATATAGTCAGGACCGAGAAGTTCAGCTTCCGTTACTTTGATAAGCTGTCCATCTCCACCCGGCACGGCTTCAACATAGAGGGTAGTATCACTGCTTAAGAAACCAGTCTGGAAGTCAGCAGTATCAAAAGCTACTGGCGTACCGCCTACTGGATCAGTGTACCATAAGTAAGAGTAAGCAGTGTCATTGATCACACTGGCAATAGTAGAGTCTGGAGTACAGAGAATAATGGTATCCATTACTGCTACAGGAGCAGGAGGACGTACTGTAATCACACTAGTACTGAAGGTTGAGTCATTGACATTGACTGTATCAGTTGATAGTGCAGAGTAACCAGCAAAATTGAACGTACCACCAATAAGGGTATTCACAGTACCGACAACTACATTGATAGTATCACCAGGGTTTAATGGACCTGGTACAGTAG
>JBCAWW010000521.1:0-4569 GCA_038534415.1 Bacteroidota bacterium
AGAGGTGTTTTTTGTCGACCCCAATGTATTTGATGTCTTTGACTTTGAGCTAGTCCAAGGACAAAAAGAAAATGTATTACAAGATACTGGGACCATTGTCCTGACCGAGGAGTTAGCAGTAGAATTATTTGGCGATGCCCAGCTAGCGATGGGCAAGACCATCCGCTTTGAGGACAAAACCGACCTGAAGGTAACCGGCCTTATGAAAGAAGTCCGAGAACAAAGTCATATGCATCCGCGGGCTTTGATCTCTATGCTTACCTTAGAAAGAATCTATTATGTCCCTCGCAAAAACCTCTGGAACAATTGGCAATGGAATCCCGCCTGGACTTACCTCCTCATGCGAGAGGATGTGGAGCCGGAAGCCTTAGAGGCAGCCTTCCCAGCCTTTGTGCAGGCACATTATCCTCAATGGTTAAAAAATCAGGTTACCCATACCATTCAATCGATTGCTAGCATCCATTTGGACTCACACCTCGACTACGAAATCGAGCCCAATAGCAATCGCTCCAATCTCTATCTTTTCAGCTTGATCGGCGTGCTGATCTTGTTGATTGCTTGTATCAACTTTATGAATCTAGCCACCGCTCGCTCTACCCATCGGGCAAGGGAAGTCGGCTTGCGCAAAGTAATTGGTGCTTTTCAGGGCCAGTTGATCCGACAGTTTTTAGGGGAGTCCATCCTAGTGAGTTTAGTAGGAGCCTTCTTTTCGCTCCTGATGGCGAGTTTGTTATTGCCTTTTTTTGATTCGGTCGCTGGCAAAGATTTTTCTCAAGCAGATTTGCTAAGTCCGGGCTTTTTGCTCGGCTTATTGGGGGTTTCCTTATTGGTTGGTTTGATCTCAGGCTTATATCCAGCCTTTTATTTGTCTTCCTTCCAACCAGTGAGTGTCATTAAAGGCCGAATGCGCCTGCGCTTAGGAGATCGCCTCTTTCGTAAAGGCTTAGTGCTGACTCAGTTTATCATTTCTTTGATCCTTGTGATCTCTACCTTGACGATCTGGCAGCAGTACAAATACATGAGAGATGCCGATCTAGGCTTCCAAAAAGATCAGATCGTAGTAATCCCGACTAAGCTATTTATGGGCTACGAAAAGCTAGAAGAATATCGTCGCAAGATGTGTTCTCGCCCAGGGATAGAAAGCACCACCATGATGAATGAAGTGCTCGGGGTTCATCATAACATCCATGAATATTTTTATCGCCAGGGAAAGGATACGGTGATGGTATTTTACCCTTCCCTACTGGTCGATCGAGACTTTGTCGAAACCTTTGATCTCCGGTTGATCGCAGGACGAGATTTTTCCTATGCCGATGCCGATGACCCCACTCGTTCAGTCCTAGTCAATCGGGAGTTTATCGATCAGATGGGTTGGTGCCCAAAAGAGGCGATTGGCAAGTCGTTTTCTACCTACCGTGGCGAAGAACGGATCAAAGGCGTCCTGGAAAACTTTCACTTCGTATCGGTGCGCGATTCGATCCAACCCTTTGTCTTAGATATCGCCAATACTCAGCGAGCCCAATATTTTTATGGTCGCTATATCGCGGTGCGTATTTCTGGTAGAGATGAGAAGACCGTGCGTAAATCCATCGTCTACCTTCGCTCACATTGGGAGCAAATCGTACCTAACCACCCCTTTGACTATTTCTTTCTCGATAGTAAAATCGACAAACTTTATGAGCGCGAAGATCAGCTTACCTCTTTGGTGGCTTACTTCTCTTGCCTTGCTTTGATTATCGCTTGTTTGGGCCTCTTTGCCTTGGCAGCCTATACCGCCGAGCAACGCACCAAAGAGATTGGCATCCGCAAAGTCCTAGGCGCAACCGATATGCTGATTGCGCGCACCATGGCCAAAGAGTTTGTCCAATTGATATTGCTGGCCCTGCCCTTGGGCTGGTTAGTTTCCGGCCTCTTTATGATGGACTGGCTGCAAAGCTTTGCCGAACCCGTCACACTGAGTCCTCTGATATTTTTATTAGCTTCCGGAGTCGTGATGGGCATCGCCTTGACCACTGTCATGCTACATGCTTTTCGCGCCGCAAACGCTAATCCAGTGATGGCCTTAAGGGATGAATAATCCATTTGGATTGGCTTTCTTTCAGCGAATTTAACTTAGACCTGAAATCATATCCTTAGCAGATGAAAAACACAGCAATTAGCACTTTTGTGGTGATCATGCTTTTGAGCTTTGTCGCCTGTAAACCTATCCAAACAGCTGAATCCAGCGAAAGCGCCAGCACTCCATCACAGCAAAGCTTTGTCTCTATCTTTGAGATTCCAGCCACCAATATCACCCGAGCCATAGATTTTTACCAAGGCATATTGGCTATCAAGATTGAAACCTATGATTTCGGAGAAATGCAAATGGGGGTTTTTCCCTACGAAAATCAAATGGTCACTGGCACTATCATCCAAGGAGAGGGTTACCAGCCTTCCGCCGATGGCCCAACCCTCTATCTCAATGCGGGCATTGATCTACAACCCATGCTCGATAGAGTATCAATAAATGGAGGAGATATATTGCTCCCCAAAACACCCCATGCCGACGAAAGCGGCTACTTTGCCCTTTTTCTAGATTCAGAAGGCAACAAAATAGGCCTACATTCTACTAAGTAGTAAGACAGAAGTACTACCCTATACCTCAGCATACAATGCTTAGTTCTTAGATTCGTACCTAAACGATGAAAACACTACCCCTATTTATCAGCTTATTCTTGGCTTTGGGATGGCACAACCCACTAGCCGCCCAGAATCATCAATCGTCAGCGAGCCATGAACTGCCCATCGCTTCTTTAGAAGAGGCCGGTTTCAATCGAGATTCCATCGAAAGTCTCGTCAATGATATTTGGGATGCTTCTCACAGAGATTTTCGAGGCATGGTCGTAATTAAGGATGATCAAATCGTCCTCGAAGAGTACTTCTTTACCTATATGCGCCAAACCGTCCATGACATCCGCTCAGCTGGCAAAAGTATCACCGCTTTATTGCTGGGCGTCGCCCTCAAGGATGGCCTGATCAAAGATTTAGATCAGAGCGTTTATTCTCTTTTCTCCTCGGAGAACGATTCCATCAATGAAGACTACAAAAAGATCAAGCTCAGACACCTGCTCGATATGGCTTCGGGCCTAGACGCAGATTCAGATGACTATCGTACACCCGGCCATGCTGGCAAATGGATGGAAAAAGATGATTGGAAAGCGTATCTCCTCAATGTGCCCTTGAAAAAAACGCCCGGTAAACAGTTTGTCTACGCCGACATCCATGCTTTGCTGATTGGCTTGGCTATCGAAGAGGCTTCGGGCATGTGCCTGAGAGACTACGCCCAGCAAAAAATATTTGATCCCCTGGGCATCAAACAAGTCTATTGGTACACCAATGATGCCAATCAAACGGGTGCCGCAGGCAATTTGTATTTGACCACCCTCGACTTTGCCAAATTGGGCTTACTCATCACCCATCAGGGCAAATGGGGAGATCAACAAATCATTAGCTCCGATTATATTGAAGCCCTGATCAACAGCCAAGATTATCAGATCTCCAATTACTTTTCGCTGGCTGACACCTACGGCATGCTGTGGTACAAATCCACCAGAACCTTCGGCGATCAAGCGTTTGAATACCTTTTTGCGTCTGGCAATGGAGGCAATCATCTCGTAGTCATTCCGAGCAAAAACATGCTAATCGCCCTGACCTCAAGTGCCTATGGGCCCGGTTACGGCCAAGGGAGGACCTATTATATCATGAGTCGAATACTGGCGGCTTTAGAATAAAAGCGCCTACTGCAGCTTCTTATTTTCTTTATGCCGCGTCGCGTCTCGCTTGGTTTTCTTAGCGAGATTCTTCTCCAATGCATCTTGCAAATCAATGCCCGTCTGATTGGCGAGGCAGATCAGCACAAATAGGACATCCGCCATCTCGTCGGCGAGATTAACCTTCTCGTCTGACTTTTTGAATGATTGATCGCCATAAGTTCGAGACATGATGCGACTCACTTCCCCCACCTCCTCCATCAAGATGGCGAGATTGGTCAGTTCTGAAAAATAGCGCACGCCATAGTCTTTGATCCACTGATCTACGGTCTCTTGTGCTTGCGTGATAGTCATAATATTAGGATAGCAGGGACCAAGCCCATTCGATTTGTATGTAACACCAAAATAAGACACAAAGCCCCCAAATAGTTTGCCGCCAAGTGACTTTTTGGGGCAAAAGCCGCAGACTTTTTCGTCCCGTGAAACGCGGTAGCATCAACACCATCAGCGGCAACAAAGGCAAATGATAAGTCGGATGCGAAAAAGCCAGTAGATAAGGGAGCAGATAAAAGAGAGGCCACAGTAGTGCCGCAAAATTTTGCGGCGGGCTCCCATTCCACCAACACCCAAACCCCCAAGCCCAAATCACCCCATAGCAAAGCATCTCCCACAGCTGTACCCCTACGGCCAAGGCGGGGGATCGTTCTCGGAGAGTCGCTGCGGTAAAAGTATCAAAGGCCCAAAAGAGCTTGAAGCGTTGCCAGAGGCGATAAACAAAGCGTTTTGGTTCGTTTTTTATGTGGCTTAGCGCTAGATCGCG
>JBCAWW010000522.1:0-4565 GCA_038534415.1 Bacteroidota bacterium
CTGATAGATTCTCCTCATAAGCTTGAGGGAAATTCATCTTGCCTAATAACCAAAAGAGAAAGCCCTCGTAAAAATGTGTATGAAACACACATTATCAGAAAAAGAGGCTCGCCGTATCGGCAAATTTATCAGCCTTGTCCTCAGGCACCAACCGCAAAAGATAGGATTAAAACTTGATCCAGAAGGCTGGGCAGAAGTTGATCAATTGCTCCAGCAACTTGCAAAACACGGGACCAAGATCAATAAAGTACAGCTAGACTTCATCGTCGAGACCAATAATAAAAAGCGCTATCGTTACAGCGAAGACGGCCTCAAAATCAGAGCACAGCAAGGTCATAGCATCAAGGTTGAATTGGATTATGCGCCTGTGGTTCCGCCTCAGTTTCTTTTTCACGGCACTGCCGAACGCTTTGTTGAAAGCATACGCCAAGGAGGTCTCCAAAAGAGAAAACGTCATCATGTACATATGTCTGGCGATCTGGAGACAGCCTCCCAAGTAGGTAGTCGCCACGGCAAGCTCATAGTCTTAGAAGTCGAATCGGGACGCATGCATGAGGATGGATACCATTTTTACTGCACGCCAAATGAGGTGTGGCTAACGGATTCTGTACCCGTTGAGTACTTAATATTTCCAGCTTAGACATTTTTGCGGGAGGCTTCTTGCGGCTTAAGCAAGCGACTACTATTTTAGCCGTAAGTACATTTCATTTCTCCTCAATTTATGTTTAGCGAAAAGGACCTTCAGCAATTCCAAAGCCTAGGTATTTCAGAAAGCCTAGTAAGCACTCAACTTGAAAACTTTCGTGCGGGTTTTCCCTTCCTCAATATCAAAAAAGCCGCTACTATCGGAGACGGTATTCTCAAACTCAGTGAGGATCAGGTAGCTAGTTATATCCGTAATTATGAAAGCGCCTTAGGGAGCCTTAAGGTATGCAAATTTGTACCTGCTTCTGGGGCAGCGAGTCGTATGTTCAAGGCTTTATTCGCTGCGCTGAACGCTCCTGATGAGCCTTTGGATGAAGGATTGCAAAAGTTTTTCTCGCAAATCCATGATTTTGCCTTTGCCAAATCGCTCAACGAAGCAGCCGGCGGCAATATGGACCAACTAATTGCTGGTGAAGATTATACCAGTGTATTGAAGGCACTTTTGACAGATAGCGGTTTAGATTACGGTTCTCTACCTAAAGGTCTGCTAGAATTTCACGCTTACGAAAATGATACTCGCACTCCTTTAGAAGAACATCTAGTCGAAGGAGCTAACTACGCTGGCACTAAAGGCGGGACTGTTTACCTTCATCTCACCGTCAGCCCTGAACACCAAGCTAAATTTGAAGCTCAAGTAGCGAAAGTACAAGCCAAGCTTGAGGCTGAGTTTGAACTCACATTTGACATTTCATTCTCAGAGCAAAAAACGTCTACCAATACCATCGCGGTAGACATGAAAAACGAAGCGTTCCGCGAAGCGGATGGCCAAATACTCTTCCGTCCCGGTGGCCACGGTGCACTTCTAGCCAATCTCAATGAGATCAATGCCGATATCATCTTCATCAAGAATATCGACAATGTCGTTCCTGATAAGATCAAGGAAGAAACCTATCGCTACAAAAAAGCGATTGCGGGGGTATTGCTAGAATATCAAATGATGATCCATCAATATTTGCGCGCTTTGGGGGCCCACGCTGACGCCGCCATGATCGAAGAGATCCGCAATTTCTTGGGTACTCATCTTGGCACTTCTGCAGACATCAAAGGGATGAGTGAAGAAGAAGCAAAAGCATTTTTGCAAGCAAAACTCGATCGCCCGATCCGCGTTTGTGGGATGGTTAAAAATGAAGGTGAACCTGGTGGTGGCCCATTTTGGGTGCAGCAGACCGATGGAAGCATGAGCTTACAAATCGCCGAGAGCGCTCAAATCAATCCTGATAATCCGACTCAACAAGAAATTGTACAGACTGCGACGCATTTCAATCCAGTGGATCTGGTATGCGCTACTAAAGATTATAAAGGAGATGCTTTTGATCTGATGCAGTTTCGCGATCCAGCGACCGGCTTCATCGCCAACAAATCCAAGGGAGGTCGTGATCTAAAAGCACAAGAACTGCCAGGACTTTGGAATGGCTCAATGGCCAATTGGAATACCGTATTTATTGAGGTACCTCCTATTACTTTCAATCCCGTAAAAACAGTTTTGGATCTTCTCCGTGATGAGCACCAAGGCTAAAGACTATCAGGCTCAATTGAGTTTTCAGATTGGCTTTGACTAAACTTAGGTGGATAGACTACGCCTTTGATCAGCAGTCGATGGTATCCCGCATTGCTAAAGATTTCGATTAGCTTTTGCTGGGCTCCTGGTCTGCCTACTGTTTCGAGATTAAAACTCACATCTATATAGGCGCCGCTTTCTACTTCAGTAGCGGTAGCCTTTACGTTTGTACACCCACAGGAGGGAAGAAATTCTTCAATCTTCCACAGTCCTGGTCCATCATTATAGAGTCGGAAAGAATGTGAGACCAACTCCCCTTCATCGACAAAACCAAAGTCGTATACGTCTTCGGGAATGCGAATCTGGGGTTTTTTATAGTTGGCTGAAGTCTGAGAACGACTTCTCGACTCCATACCACGATGAGAGGAAGAGGATTGGGGGCTTTGCTTTCTCTGGGAGCTCGCGTTGGATTCCCAATTGGTTTTTGCGACAAATACATCCTCTAGCCTTATCGTAGCATTTTGGTTTTCATCTGCTTGTTGATCAACAAAAATGATCTCAGGCGGGATGGCGACTTCCTGTTGACAAGCAAGGATGCTCATCATCAAAAAGCAGGCTAGGCTGGTAGTTAGTATTTTGCTCATAGTGAGGATATCGAAAAATGCAGCCTACCCTAAAGGGCAAGCTGCGCCTTGATAGTAGTTTAGTAGCGAACGTTCATTTTGGTCAAGGTTGGGATGTTGAGGTTCCCAACGGGTAGATTATGATCTACCTGATAAGATTTAAGTGCAGTCTGTGTTTTGATACCGAGGACACCATCAATGGGGCCTGGATCATAGCCTTCACGCTTGAGTTCACGCTGTACGCTCTTGACGATATCATCAGAGGTTTTTGCAGCACAAAGTACTTCAGTCCATTCGGTAAAACCACCTTTCTGGACCAGACGAGTCTCATTAACGGTAGTATAAACCGCTGGAATCGCAATACGACGTTGTGAGGCTTCATTAACAAGGACGCGCTTGTCTACAGTCTTATAAACCGCAGGGACAGTTTCTTCGCGCACTGTCGCAGGCGTTTTCAAGACACGCTTAGTAACGGTGCGGTATTCCGCCGGAATGTTAATGGTTTTAGTGGTCGCGGCCGCTACGAGTTCCTGCTTACTGACAGTTTTGTACTCTGCAGGGATTTGCTCATAACACATGATGTAGCAATCATCTGGATCTACAGAGAAACAGTTTGGATCTTTCAGTTTGCGTACCCACTCCCCTCTAGCAGGCGAGACTAATACTTGTTCAGTTACAGTACGGTACTTAGCCGGAATTTGCTCTACACGAGTTGAGGCCTCTTTTACAAGAACACGTTCTGTAATGGTCTCATAAACGGCAGGTACAGGAATGATTTTTTTACTTGCTTCCTTAACCAATACTTGTTCTTTGGTCGTGCGATAGGTAGCAGCCTCCGTTTCAAAACGGAAAGCCTCATCCTTAACCATCTTTTGTGTTTGTACAGTCTCAAAACGGTCAGGTATACGGCACTTGGCATAACACTTTCCCAAGTCTGGACTAGGAGGCAAATCGTCAAATGGAAGATCGGTGGTTGAAGCAGTTTGAGCATTCAGGGCCATGGCAGCAAACATGAGCATCAATAGGCCCGCTAAGCGTGGGAGTTTGTTGAGTATAGTCATAAATCAATAAAATTGTGATATGTTGTTTATGCAATCGTAATCACAACTAGAGACACGACTAACTGATAACTAGTCACTTGTATTTAGGGGCTGCGCAAAAACGGCCAAAACAGACTTCCTGAAAGTCTCAAAAACCTCAGCACTCGTTTCAGTAGACTGGGACCTTGCACAAGCCCAACAAAAGCTTGGATTCCAACCAATGAGTCCAGACAACGCTCTATTTCGATAAGTCAATATTGCGAAATAGGAAATTTTATTTCGGGCTTTGTGATTTCCAAACACTTTGGAATATTTTCTCTCAAAACATAGTCTAAAAAAATATCCACTCTTGGCTTGCACGCTTTTTTATAAATTGCCGGTCTATCAAAACAACTTTTACATGAGAAACACATTCCTACTCCTGCTATCAATACTAGCACTCACGCTTACTTCCCAAGCGCAGGAACCGATTCAAAAGCGATTGCCTGAAGCGCTCAAAAAGCAGCAACAGGAAAATCCTGAAGAAAAGGTCTATATGCAGCTAGATAAGGACATCTACCTACCCGGTGAGCAAATCTGGCTCAAGCTATATTTGGTGGATGCTTATTTGCATCAGCCTAGCTTCATTAGCTCAGTTGCTTATGTAGAACTCATCAATGCCCAGGACTCACTTATCGTACGCCACACCTTAGATGTCAC
>JBCAWW010000523.1:0-4559 GCA_038534415.1 Bacteroidota bacterium
GCCCAAGAAATACAGATACTGGAATATTCAATTATTTACGTTCATTTGCATGATTATACTACGCATGCTTTGCCTTACAAAGAGCTAGTAGTATAGTTTAACCCATACGACTCAGGCTAAATATTTTCCCTTGATGCTATTCAAAGCCCCCCATACTTACACCAGTGCTTTATTACTCTGCTTGCTTTTCGTGGCGTTTTCTTACGTCCCAGTCTCGGCCCAAGAATCTCGATGGGTAACGGTAGACACTATGCGTATGGACCCACATTCTCATCAAACGAGGGTCTATCCCCGCAATCGCAGTCTCAGTCAAGCTAGGGCTGCAAATGCTACTCAAGCTTTTGTGGTAGACTATACAGGATTCACGGTAGCGGCCCAAACGGCCTTTGACTACGCTATTGGTATTTGGGGCAATGAATTGTTTGGTACTGTACCGATCAATGTTGAAGTCAGTTTTGCCAATCTCCCCGGAGCGACCTTGGCCGCCGCTAGTGCAAATTTGATCTATTCTGGTAATGCTAGCCTCCCAGTCCCAGGTGCTTTTTATCCTTCGGCCATGATCAATCAATACCAAGGATGTGACTTGGCCCCTGCGACAGCTGATATTATCATCGTATTTAATAGCAATATCAATTGGTATTATGGGACAGATTTGGCTACACCGGTTACCCAATATGATTTTGTATCGGTCGCTTTACACGAACTAGGGCATGGTTTAGGATTTTTTGGCACCGGAAAATTTGATGATGGCATCGGGGCGGCTGAGTGTGATGGCACCGCCAATAATGGCTGCATTGGCTTGCCCAATGGCGGGATCAATTACTCTGGAAATTATATGGTATTTGATGAATTTGTTGCCAACAGTACTGGTAATGATATAAATACTTTTACCAATCCGTCTGGCAATATGGGCCTACAGCTTACTGGGGACGATCTTTTTTGGCAAGGTGCCAACGGGATCGTAGCCAATGGCGGTATGGATCCTAAGCTGTTTGTGCCGACGACTTTTCAATTGGGATCTAGTTATTCGCATCTTGATGAAAACTCATATCCTGCGGGCGACCCACATTCACTGATGACTCCTGCGCTAGGCGCTGGCGAAGCGATCCATGATATTGGAGACGTCTGTCGAGGTATGTTTCAAGATATGGGTTGGGACTTAGCCAATATCCCACAAACTAAATTTGAAGTAAGAACAGTGGGCTACTCTGGTTTAATGCATGCATTTGAGGATGCCTCTGCACAGGCGGTAAGTTGGGAATGGGACTTTGATAATGATGGGTTTGTTGATGCTACCGCACAAAATCCCACCCATACCTATCCAGCTCCCGGCCTGTATAATGCTTCCCTTACCATCAACGGCAACCCAGCCTTGACCTACAATCAAAACATTGAGGTCTATGAGGTGCCATTGATTCCCTTCATATTAGATTTTGATCTTACAGAAAGTGGCTTTTACCCCAATGGTGCTAGCTGCGATCAATGGGAATGGTCTGACGGTATCAACAAAAACTCTTATAAACCTTCTAACTTTCCCGTACCCCAATTTGGCAGTCATAGCTGGTTTACCCGAGCCAATGGCAATCATGGCGCTAATGGTCTTTACTATCTCGAAACGATGCCTTTTAACTTTGTAGGTGCGGTAGGAGATTACTTTCTGGATTTTGAGTTTCGGGCTGCCTTGTCGCCAGATGCCGGGATGAATATGGAATATTCTATCGACGGAGGAATCACTTGGCAGATTTTAGGTCCCCTAGGCGCTGCTGATCCGGATGCCATCAATGATTGGTATGATCAGACAAATATTGTCAGTCTTAGTGGAGAGCCGGGCTGGGCACCGCCGACGACGCAGGCGTTTACGGTCTTTACCCCCAATTTTCGTATCAATGCCGTAAAGGGTTTTCCTGATGTACGCTTTCGTTTGAAATTTGGTAGCGGTAGCAGTAATTTTTTGGATGGATTTCAAGTAGACAATTTTGAAATTAGTGGTAGCGTATTGAGCGCCAATTCGCAGATTCAACTCAGTGGTCGTCAACTCGATCAGCAACATGAATTGTCTTGGACTAGCCAAACGCCTAGCTCAAGTATCAAATCTTCCACCCTTGAGCGAGCCATTGAAAATGGCGATTTCATAGAATTAGAAACTTTCGCTGCACAGGAGGGTCAAAATAGCTACCGCACTACGCTTGCCAACCCCATTGCAGGTTTGAATAGATACCGGCTGCGCCAGCAAGCCAAAAATGGTGCTCTTCAGTGGTCTGACATAATCGAGTTACAGCATCATAGCGATCGATTGGCCAATATCTATCCTAACCCAGCCGCTGGCTCAGTTTGGTTTGAATGGTATAACCCAGACGCTAGCGTGGCCAAAATCAAACTTTTCAACCTCAACGGCCAGCAAGTTTGGGAAACAAGCGTGAGCGAGTCAGGCTTAGTCCAAAAAGAACTAGACATACACGAGCTTGCGAGTGGCGTCTACCTCTACCAAATCCTTACCGAGCAAGCTAGCCAAAGAGGAAAGCTTGTCGTGCAATAAGAGAGAAGCGTTCCGCGCAGCGGTGAAATAAAAAATAAGCCTCACTCTCGGACGAGATCAGAAAATAGACGAATGAAGTATCTCCATGCCTCTATTCGGGGTACTGAGCTAAAAGTATATTGTATAAAGGCCCTTTCAAATTGTCTTTTGCAAGCTCTTAGGACCGTTTGGGTTGTCTTTATTTGGCTCGCTAGTGAGAAATCACCCCAGAACCAAGGAGGGCAGTTCCATCATACCAAGCGGCAAATTGACCGGGAGTGATGCCACGCTGCGCCTGTTCAAAATCAATGTATAAGCCCGCTTTTTCTTGATATAAAGTGGCCTTTTGTAAAGGTTGGCGATAGCGAATGCGCACTGAAAGCTCACGGCTTTCTCCCTCGGCCAAGGCCAGATCAGGGCGGATCCAATGGATATCTTCTTGGCTAATAAAGAGGGTGCTCCGATTGAGGCCTGGATGCGCTTCGCTCATGCCGGTGTAGATGATATTTTCTTCCACATCGGTCGCGATCACAAAAAGCGGCTCGACCTTCCCCCCTACTCCCAAGCCTCTACGTTGGCCAATGGTAAAAAAGTGGGCCCCTTGATGTTCACCAACTACCGCTCCATCCTGCCCATGGTAGGCAAAAGGTTCGGCCAATAGATGACGTTTTTCTTGCTCATCATGCACCGCAGCCACTGCTGTCTGACGTTGAGCGTAAATAGGTGAATTGGCTGGAATTTCGACGATTTGTCCCTTTTTGGGCTTAAGCTGCTGTTGGAGAAAGTCTGGCAGGCGTACCTTGCCGATAAAACAAAGTCCCTGGGAGTCCTTTTTTTCGGCGGTAATAAGCCCTGCTGAACGCGCAATTTCTCGCACTTCGGCCTTCTCCAAATGCCCAATAGGAAAGAGTGCTTTGGAAAGCTGCGCTTGCGTCAATTGGCAGAGAAAATAGCTTTGATCCTTTTTAGGATCTGCTCCGGCCAGTAGTTGATAATGCGTCTTGCCGTCTATCTCTAGGCATCCGCGCTGGCAGTAATGACCCGTTGCGACATAATCAGCCCCAAGTTTGAGGGCCTTATCTAAAAAGATGTCAAATTTGATTTCACGATTGCAAAGTACATCAGGATTAGGAGTCCGTCCGGCCTCATATTCGGCAAACATATAATCCACAATCCGTGCTTTATATTCCTTACTCAGATCGACTACCTGAAACGGAATGCCTAAGGCCTGAGCGACATTGAGGGCATCATTACTATCTTCTATCCAAGGACATTCATCGGAGATAATCACGCTATCGTCCACCCAATTGCGCATAAATAGCGCAATGACTTCGTGCCCTTGCTCCAAAAGCAAATGCGCCGCTACACTAGAATCAACACCGCCAGATAGGCCAACTACTACTCTTGCCATAGATCATCAATTGCGATTGCAAATTTACAACATTTACGGAAGAATAGCTTCAGTGTTACAACATTGGAAATCACTTAATTTTCAAGCCCAAATAACCAGCGCAAAGGGATATCTAATCGGTCGGCCCAAGCGCCCTCATTATGTTTGGCGCCTTCAGCTAAATACCAGGTAAAAGGAATATTTTCTTGTGTCAAATAGGCTTTCATATCGTCGATCCCTGCTTGCAAGCGAGCTTCGAGATCTTCGGTGCCATTATCAATATAAAAGGATGGCAAAGGCACTGGTTGTTTCATTTTGGCTGCCTTACTTACATAATCATACTCCTCCAGTTTGAAGGCAGGAGAAAGGCAAGCCGCCTTACCAAAAACCTCTGGATGTTCCCAGGCTAAGACAAAGGAACTCAGCCCTCCCATTGAAGAACCCATTACTGCAGTATTTTCGGGCCCTTCGGCAATCGGGTAGCGTTCTCGAACATAAGGCAAGACCTGCTCGATTAGGTATTGGGCATAGAGCTCAGCCTTGCTGCCGTAACTATACTCCGTGCTTCGATCACTCGTATTGCTCACCGCTACAATGATAAAAGATTTGAGCGTTCCGGCACGGATCAAACTATCTGCGGTCTCATCTACCTGC
>JBCAWW010000524.1:0-4547 GCA_038534415.1 Bacteroidota bacterium
GAGGAAGGCCTTGCGACTGAATTTGTATTGTTGACACTATTTAAGAACGAAAGCTTTTTTCACAATGCTATTGAGGCGGGTATCAAAGGGTATCTCCTAAAGGAAAGTAGTGAAAAGGAAATCATTGATTGCATCAGGTCTGTCCATCTTGGCAAGCCCTATGTCAATCCAAGCCTTACCCAACACCTGATTAGCAGCAAGCAAACCAAAGACCAATTGTTGACTCAGCTTTCTCAGCACGAAATCAACATATTAAAACTCATCGCACGACAAAAAACGAGTGCAGAAATTGCAGACATGCTCTTTATCAGTCCCAAAACCGTATCTAACCATAGGACCAATATCAGCAAAAAACTGTCTTTGACGGGAGAGCAAAATGGCTTATTGAAATGGGCTTTGGAACACAAAGATATGCTATCCTAATGGGCAAACTGAGCCCTAGGATTTAACAAAAATATGCCAATACTAAAAATTTACCATCTATCGGTATATTTTTCTATATTCTAAATATGAAAGCCCCCACGATTACTCCTGACATTATTTGGAGGACCTGCCTCCTAATTTTCTTTTTGGCTCCGATATTTTTATTTAGCCAGACCTCATCTGCAGGATCAAAAGCAGAAAGGTTCACAGAATTATTGACGCTTGAGAAAGCCACAGAAGCTCAATTGGGATCGATGATCCAACTAATTGGGGAATATCGATTTCAGAGTCTGGATTCGGCAATGATCCTAAGTCAGCATGCGGATAATTTAAGCGAACCGTTTAAGGGGAAAGCGATATATGCTGATCTAAATTATGCATTGGGTTTATTGGCGCTAAGCGCCGGAGATTTTGAGACATCTTTAGTGGAATTTTTGAATGCAATTGTTATTTGGGAAAGCACAGGGCAAGATTCTTTATTGTTTAAGCCTTATCTCAATATTGGTTGGATCTACTTCAATATGGGCCAACTGGACAAATCTCAATCCTATCTTGAAACCGCTGAGAGCTTAGCCAAAAAAAGAGGCGATGACGACCAACTCATGCGTGTTAGGATCAATCAAGCGACCATTTTTATGTATATGGGAGAACAGCAGCAAATGGCGACACCCGCTAACGCTGACAGTGCGAAGCTGCTTTCTCAAAAATCGGAGATTGCATACAAAGAAGTAATAGAATTGGCGAAGCGCTTGCAAAACTATGGCAATTGGGCCAGTGCGCTCAACAATTTGGTGGTAATGAAAAGTAATGCAGGGGACTTGGCGGAAGCCCTAAGCCTCGCCTATGAGGCAGAAAAAATTTCCAAACAATCTGGCGAGATTGATTTGATCGTGCAAAGCAAGTATAACTTGGCCTATGCCCTATTGGAATCGGGAAAGCCAACTCAAGCCATCGAAATAGGAGAGAAGGGATTAGCGGTTGCGAAGGAGCGAGGTATGAAGCGAAAGCAAGGGATAATCGAGGAGATGCTATATCAAGCATACCAAAAGGTGGGTAATTATGAAAAGGCAAATACGCATTTGGAGACCTATTTGGAGTACTACAAGGAAAGTAGTGATATCGAAAGCAAGAAGCAGGTTGCAGAAGTTGAAAGTCAATTTCAGTTAGTACAAAAGGAAAAAGAAATCCTAGAATTGGAAAATGAAAAGAACAAAGCGGAGAAACAACGTGATCGCTTGATCATAGGCGGAGTAGGAGCGCTCATTTTAGGCTTTTTAATTTTTCAACTCAATAAGATTCGAAAGGATCGCAATGATAGACAAGCTTTCACCGAAGCCTTAATTTTTGCCCAAGAAGAGGAAAGAAAGCGGATCGCAAGTGATTTGCACGATGGAGTTGGACAGTCTTTACTCCTCTTGAAAAAGCAAATGGAAATCGCTTATGAAAACACCTTAGAGAATCAAAGTTTAATTTCAGACACCTTAGAAGAGGTCCGGTCGATCTCAAGAGACTTGCATCCATTTCAGTTGGAGAAATTTGGGTTAGAGGCTGCCGTAAAGGAGGCCATTTATAAAATCGAAAAAAGCACAGACTTATTTATCACCCAAGCAATCCCTTCGATCGATTATCAGTTCTCCCAAAAGGAAGAGATACAGATTTATCGTACCATCCAAGAGGCCCTCAACAACATTGTAAAACATTCGGAAGCTAGCGCTGCTAAAATCAGTTTTGAACCGCTGGCTAATGAGCTATTGATCAAGGTACAGGACAATGGGAAAGGCTTTGCGGTAGTACACTATAGCGAAGCAGTCAACAGCCTAGGTCTTAGAACCATGCAGGAAAGGATTGCTAGCATTGGCGGAGTATTGTCTATTGACTCACAAAAGCCAAAGGGAACCTTGGTCGAAATCAAAATTCCGTTGCATGCATCATAAGAAAAGTTTTAATCAAATAGCTTAAGCCGCTTTTTTCAGGCGTGGATAAGCGAGCAAACCAGTAAGTAAAGCTGCACCCAGCCCTAAGAGCCAAGGCCAATATTTCACTCCTTGTAAAGGGGTGTTTTTGCCAATGACCAAGAAGGCTCCCCAATAGTGCGGGTGCGCAAGATCTGTTTGACCTAGGAAGTCCAACTTAGCCAAACGTAAAGCTTCGGACTTGGTGTAGCCCTCATCCATTTTGTCAAAAAAGATTCGCATAATTTCCCTCGTTGCCTCATCATCAGCCTGCCATAAGCTCATCAATAAGCTAGGGCAACCCGCGTAGGTAAATGCTCTCGCTAAACTCATGACGCCTTCTCCGCGTTGAATCTTACCTATCCCAGTGTTACAAGCGGATAATACGGCAAGGTCGGCTTTGAGATCTAAGTCATAAATTTCGTAGGTGTGCAGTATTCCATCCTCAGTCTCATTAGTAGCGTTCGGCGAAGCCGGACTAAAAACCAAACCACTCAAATTGGGAGAATCATCATTGGTGAAAGCATGCATCGCCAGATGTAAAATACGGTACTTTTCAGCACTCATTTTGAAGCGCGCTTCTGAGGCCTCTGCTCCCGTCCAATAGCTCCCAGAGAATTGCTTCGCGATGTTTTTGACCTCTTGCTGATTATACAATAGAGGACTAAATCCTCCCCTTACCCCCGAGTCTAGAGGGCTAAAGTCGCTTGCTTCAGCATATAAATCGGTTTCGCCATAAGAGGGTGCAAAACCGGCATAATATTGCTCTGCTTCGGCTTTCTCAGGCTGGTCGATCAGCAGTGTAGCGGAATAGGCATAGTAAAGATTATGACGCTGAAGGAGATAATCTAGGGTACGGAAGTGGGCATTGGTGTCAGTTTCGCTCGCCACCAATAGATCAAAGGGCAGCAGGGCCAAAGGGCCATCAGGGACGATGAGGAGAGATTGGTTTTTATCCCTGCGGGGAACGATTGGTTCTATCAATTGTTGGTAAAGCTCATACGCCAATTTTTGATATTTAGCCACATTTGCAAGACTGTTACCACTTTGCTTCACAGCCTGCCTGTTGGTCAAAATCTCCCGAAAGGCCTCGAGCTTTGGTTCTACCTCTGCGATGGGGACAGTATGATACTGTAAATCTGCTTCCCCTATGCCCAGTACGATCAAGCTACTATCACCCCAAAAGTATTCGATCATCATCTCATCATCCTGTAACAATTGGGATCGGATCGAATGCAAATTCGCAACTGACTCAGCATACTTTAGCTGATGATACTCAGGATAGTCTCTGGCTAGCAGGTCTTGTAACTGACGTAGGGATTCTTCTCGACCAAATATCTTTTGTCGCAATTCTGATACTTTACTACTATCGGCTTCATTTCCATTTTCTGTCTTTTGGTATAGTAGCTTTTGATAATAGGCAATATCAATGCGAAGTTCTCTTTCCTTTTCCAGCACACTATCGGGCACTCCTAGCTGCGTTTTGATATCGCTTTCCTTAAGGCGTTCAAGTAGCAAAGAGGCCTTATTTTGCTCCATCAAACTAATGATCTGATCCCGATAGCTTTCCTCCCCAGTAGTCTGATACAATTGCCAAGCTAATTGGATCGCCGATTCGTAAGTCGGAATCGCATCTTCGGAGAGCAGCAATTTAGAGCCTGCGGAACGGAAACCCTTCCGCAGGCGATCTATGAGTTGTGTAGCTAAAAGATAGCTTTGATAAGCGTCCTTGAGTCGTGCCAAGTCTCCCTCGGCCTGATACCAGGCTTTTAGCGTTTTCCCCCGCTCAATCAATACCGGTATCACATTGTGCGGATAACGGACCTCCTCGATGGTGGGGAGCTTGAAGTAGCTTTGATTGGTATCCACCTCTGCCGAAAAGCGTAACGCATGCTGAAAGTAGTACATCGCACTGTCATATTGGGTGCAGAGGGAGTAGGCTTGGGCTGCAATCAAATACCTAGAATAAATATCAGGGTGAGTAGGGCGTTTTTCAAATCGTTTATTGATACCGCGAATTGCTTTTAAACTATAAGGGACGGCTTCAGAGCAGTTTTTTTCGGCAATATAGATTTGGGCAAATAGCTCGTCTTCCACGTAGTTTTGGAAATTAATTTTGCGTGAACTTATAGATAAAAAGACAGCAGTCTTTGCATCTTCGAACTCTTTTAA
>JBCAWW010000525.1:0-4545 GCA_038534415.1 Bacteroidota bacterium
TGAGGTCATGGTGGTCAACGGACAAGCAAAACTAATTCGAGAACGAGAGACCATGGAGGATTTGCTCCGAGGTCAAGTAGAAATAGATTTTTAAATCAAAAGCGGCACTCAATTGAGTGCCGCTTTTGATTTAATATAGAGGATATTATCCTCCGATTTCGTCGATACGATCATAAACAGATAAGTTTTCTTTGGGGTCGGGACCATAGGCATTGGCGCCAACATCTCCTTCGGAAACCAAAAAAACTAACAAAACGATGTCTCCGACCAAGGGGACAAAGCGGATCATAAACCACCAACCGCTACGATTGGTATCATGCAATCTTCTCACCATCACCGCAAAGGTCGGGATCATAGTACCAAGGACATACACCAACAATACGATTACTCCTAAATCTATACCCATGGCCTCTTGGGCCAATGAACTGGAAAAGCCCAGGGCTACCAAAATAAGGACGTGAAATAGGATATACATCCAATACTCTTTACGGCGGGCCCTTCCCTTAAAATCAAAGTAACTTTTTAAGGACTTGAGATACCATTCCATAGCTATAATTATTGTGTTTAAATGTAAAAATCTTGGCGAGAGGGGGAACTTGCCAATGTGCTTTAGGGTAATAAAAATAGCCTTTTTTAGTATTTATCCCAATCCAAATGTAACAAAGCCTTCCTAAAGTCAGCCGGCACTTCGGCCTTTAAGACTAAGCGTTCCCCGGAGGGGTGAAGAAAAGAAAGACTCTGGGCGTGTAACAACAATCTGCTAATGTCCCAATGGTCTCGCCAATAATTGTTGTGCTTAACATCGCCATGCTTTTTGTCTCCGATGATGGGGTGCCTTAGGTGGGAGAAATGACGACGTATTTGATGAAACTTTCCAGTCTCCGGCTTGGCTTTTATGAGGCTGTAGCGTGCACTAGGATATCGACCGATGGCAACTGCCAATTCGGTTTGTTGGAGCCGTTCGTAATGCGTGATCGCTTTTTGAGGCTCCTGCGGAGAACGATTCGTTAGGGCATAATCAATCGTTCCCCGCAGGGGTAAATAACCTCTTACTATCGCCAAATAAGACTTGCTTACTAGCTGGTCCTGAAACTGCTTGCCCATTTGACCCGCGCTCTCACTATCCTTGGCAAACAACAATACCCCGGAGGTGCCACGATCCAAACGATGAACCGGAAATACTTTTTGCCCGATTTGATCTCTGAGGCGCTGCAAGACAAAAACCTTGTCTTCACTTATGCGAGTACGGTGAACCAAAATACCACTCGGCTTATTGATCGCAATGAGTTGGTCGTCTTCGTATAGCAGCGGAAAAGGTGCAAACATAAGGCAAAGCTACACAAATCATTCTGTTGATCTCAGTCGCAAGAACAAGCGTGAACCTAGCAACATGATCGCCCCAATGCCCATGGATACGAGTACCTTATTTAAGATGCTGAAATAACTAAAGTCGTATAGGACCAATTTGCCAAAACCGATCACAAATAAGACCATTGAAAAACGGACAAAAGCGGCCTTGTCAAAACGACGGCTACTAAAGAGCAGAACCACCGCATGAATCACGATCAAAGCTGTCGCTCCGGGGCCGCCGATCGCATCCGAACCTCCCATAATACTCGCTTGAAAAGGGAGGTAAAACATCGGCAGTAATAAGTGAAATAACCAAGGACTAAGGTCCACTGGCGGTATAGGGAATTGGGCTTTCTGCTCCGCAGAACGATAAGCCAATAATCCCATGAAGATGGTCAAAACAAGCATACCTAAACTACCGCTTAGCTCGCCAAATATTATTAGGACGGCGTAGGCAAAGTAGCCCAATACGACCAACAGAATTCCCGGTATCCGGAGGAAAGTTTGAATCTTGGGTTCCCCTAGTTTTTGTAGAGCGGTGGGAACCAAAAGCTTGTAGTACAAGCCTACGAATGTCAAGCTAAAGGCTAGGCCTTTGAATTCAAATATGTAGCAAATTGCATGGAAAATGAGCAGGCCCGACCACAGAAAAGCGACTTCCCACCATTCTTTGGCGGCTTTTTGCTGGAAAATCCGACGGTATAGCGCTTGAGCCACGAAGGCAAGGATTGGGATATAACTGTAATAATAAGCGGGCAAATCGTATAGGGTACGGGCATCGAAAATTTGCTCTAATGGAATCAAAGCGGCCACTACTATTGCCGCTAAATAAAGGAAACTAGAGGCATACAAAAGCTTGTCTACAAACAATCTAGGTTTACTTTTGAGGTAGGTATAAAGTGCTAGGGGCCCGATCATAGAAATAAATAAAGCAGGCGCTAAATGTTCGGGATAGAGTCTAATAATGGGCTTGAGCCAAATGGCTGGCAAAATCAACCATACAGCCTCTCTCAATCCTCGTACTAGGGGCCAGAAAATGTTTTCTTTCAAACTTTTCTCGTAGATACTTTGCAAGGAAAAGGCGATCAGCCCTAAGAGGCCAATGCTGAGTTTGGCGGGTAGCAATTGGTTGTGAAAAGCGATGCTATTGGTAATGGAAACCGAAATGAAGTAGGGCACAAGCAAGAAAAACATAAAGGCGAAGCCTGAGGCTTCACTAAACGCTAGTTGGCGACGGTTACCGATTTGCAATAGACCCATAATCGCTATGCCTGCAAATAACCATCCCCAAATCGCTAGATACCAGGTGCTTAGCAACATCATCATTAGCGCTACCCATAAGCTCAGACCATCCATTAGATGCTTGCTAAACCATTGTTCCCAATCTGTCTTAGCAGTATATTTTTGATAGATTCCCCACAGACCGAGTATGCTGATTCCAAGACATAGCCATTGAATAAAACCTATATTCCACAGCTGCAGCCCCCAATATTCAAAAAGCGGGGGCAGGAAGAATATCATTTTCATCAGGGCGATAGCCAAGACAAGCATTCCTTCTACCCGCAGGCGCTCATGCGCAAAACGGTGGCCCAATAGCACCAATAACATACCTTCAAAAGCCCAAGCTAATCCCATCCAACTTTGGTCCAAAATAGAGGGGATCGCCAAGCCCACCAGGCCGCCGATGATAATAAAAGCGATCCAGCGGAGATTGGCAGATAGTTGCTGATATCTTAAGCCTAGACCTACACTTATCAAGGCTGCATTGCCGATAAAGACCCAACCCATCAATTCGATGGCGTCATTGGCTTGATAAAGCAAAAAGAGATTCAAGATGCCTAAACTGACACTCGCGGCCAGCAAAAAGAGATGATGTATCTCAAAATCCTCTCGCCATTTGTTGCCTTCACGGATCGCTGCACTGACAAATAGATAGACAAAAGCGTGTAAACCAATGCTCAAGGTCAAAAGATTAAAGCGCTCTGGATGCTGAAACCATATCCACTCTACCAAGAACGCAAAGACCAAAAAGGCGCCTATCTGCAAGGGTTGCCATTTGATCTTCTGGCTAAGCCAGATTGCCGTAAAGGTCAAGACCCAGAGATAACCCAAATAAAAGATCGAAAAACTGGTGCTGTGTAAGTAAAAAGGTACAAATGCTCCTCCCAACAAACTGATCACCGCCACAATGCGAGCCTCTTGTTGTAGGCCCAGCCAAACTCCTAGAGCGGAGTTTAGCAGCGCTAGTGTCCAGCCAATAATCGGGTTATTGAGCATGGGAAATAGCGCATTGTCCCCGATAAAGTATAGGAGGAGATAATTGATAGCAATGCCCAAACCCAGCATCGCCGCACCAAAATCCCGATAAAGCGCTCCTTTGCCAATCAATCTCCGGCCCCATAGAATAATCCCCGTGGAGACCAAAAAGCTAAGGCTGAGTTTAATGAGTAGGAAGGCGCGTTCGCTCAGGTGATCTAGCATCAGACTAATCCCCATCTGCATGAGGTAGCCAAAACCAAAAAGTAGGGCAAGAATCCCGCCCAAGGTCATAAAAAATACTGGCAGCTTACCTTCCTCCCGATAATGCTGATAGACTCCTTTGAGATAGTCGGTGGCTTGGTTGAAAGGATGAAGCAGCATTTGCACCGCGGGTGGGAGAGCTTGGGGTTCTTTTGCCTTCGGCGGAACGCTTGGTTTTTTAGCCCTCGCTTTTGGAGCTACAATTTTGGGGATGCTCTCGGCGCCAAGGGCCGCTTGACTGATAGCAGGCTTAAGAATGATGGTAGCAATCTCCTCTTTGGGGGCTTCCTTTTTAGCAGGCTCCGCAGGAGCTTTGACACTCCTCCATTGGTGTTCCCATTGATTGAGACGCTGCTTGATGTCAAGGCTTTCTTTTTGATAACTCGTTTCAAGTTTGCGAAGGCTTTCGCGGATCTGATTGAGTTCATCACCTAGATTTGAATAGGTAGAAGTCATCGTAGTGTATTTGTAGGTGCTACGCTAGTATAGCGCGCTTAGCTATCAAAAAAGACTTTTTGACTGCGTAGGACTGACTTTTGAATTTTGTATAAATGGCTCTATTTATCGCCTAAGGGTGTTTTTTGTATATAAAAAAGGCTTTTTTATAAGCCAGGTTTAGGATTGGAGCGCATGCTTGTTTGGCTATTTGTATTGCGATTGCTTATTCGCCTTGCA
>JBCAWW010000526.1:0-4541 GCA_038534415.1 Bacteroidota bacterium
TCTCAACATCCATCCGACAATGAAATCATCAATCATCCTCATCTTCTCGCTACTACTACTGGCCAGTATTACTTCTTGCGATCCCTTCCAGCCGCTGTATCAGGATATTGAAGGTAGCTGGGAACTAAGCAATATTACCATCAGTGAACGTTTTTCGGCTACCGGCGAAACTTTGGCTGATACCAGCTTTTCTAGTTTAGGAGATTTTGAATTTTCTCCCTGCGATAAGCAAGACCACTCCAATTCGGCCTGTAAATACAATCTGACTTTGCCAGACGGTCGCATCTTTGAACTAGATTATCAAATCGTCGATTCCGAAGACCTCCAGATAACCCTCGGAGGGTTTGAAGATGGGCTCAGAAATACGGAAAACCCTGCTGGAATCTATGATATGACGCTCACAACTACTGAAATCACCCTAATGAGTCAAGCCAAAAGCTTTCCAGATTTGGCCGACGCTTACCGTGGCCGATCATTAAGCATCACTCTCAACCGCAAATAATATGCAGGCACACCGAATTATATTTCTTTGGTGCAGCCTCTGGATCTTAAGTTTTGGGGCTTTGATGGCCCAAAGCAATCTGGTCCTCAGCGGCTATGTCCATGAGGCTGAAGGTGGGGAAGTATTGGCCGGTGTTGCCATCCAGGTCCCCGCCCTTCGCAAAGGCGCCTTTACCAATCAGTATGGCTTTTACAGTCTGAGTCTGCCGGCTGGTGAGCATACGGTTTTTGTCCGTTATCACGGCTTCGCCGAACGCCAGTATCAAGTCTCTTTGATCGATGATTCCATCCTTAGCTTCACGCTTGAGCCGCTTTCGCAGCAGATGGATACCGTGGCCATTACGGCCTATAAGCGTCCACCAGGTTTATCCGTGGTCGAAATTTCGCGCGAAGACATCCAATCTATCCCTACCCTGATGGGAGAGGCTGATCTCCTCAAAGTTGCCCAGCTGTTGCCCGGTGTACAAGGAGGGGCAGAGGGAACCTCCAGCTTTTTTGTGCGCGGTGGCAGTGGTGATCAAAATCTTGTCCTGCTAGACGGTGTACCGGTCTATCATATTGCGCATTTGTTTGGCCTCTTTTCGGTTTTTAACCCTGATGCCATTCAGAAGGCAGAGTTGATGAAAGGCGGTTTTTCGGCCCGCCATGGAGGGCGCTTGTCTTCTGTCATGGACATCAGTCTCAAAGAGGGCAATCGCAAAGAACGACATGGATCTGCTTCTATCGGTTTGATATCAAGTCGAGTAATGCTGGAAGGCCCCATCGGCAAAAAAGGGCGCGATGAGGCTAAGACAAGTTATTTGATCTCAGCGCGCAGGACATATCTGGATTTGTTTGCTGGTATCGCCCAGCGGATTGCCAATCCAACCCAAACCATAACATATAATTTCTACGATTTTACTGCTAAGGTCAACCACCGATTCTCGGAACGCGACCAATTATATTTTAGCATCTACAACGGCAGAGACCGCTTTTCCAATCGTTCAGACGACAGTCTGCAGGAAGGCGATATAGAATATAACACCCTCGGACAGGAATCTCTGGTCTGGGGCAATACGACGGCATTGTTGCGATGGAACCATTTGCAAGGCAGGCGACTGTTTAGCCATCTCTCGCTTAGTCTCTCTGACTATCAGTTAGGCGTCGAACGGTCCGTGACCGCTGAGACGATTCCCACTGATCCAGCGGAGGCGACAGTCTTTATCAACCAATCCCTGGTCCAATCAGAGATCAGAGATTGGGCCTTGCGGATGGACTTTTCTTACCAACTTATGCCAAGTCATCTGCTTCGCTTTGGAGTAGGCAGTATCTTCCATCAATTTCGACCCAATATCCGCGAAATCAGAGTGGAAGCTCCCCAAGCGCCTGCGATAGAGCAAAATCGTGGTCAGGAAGCGCTACCTAGCTTTGAACATTTTGCCTATGTCGAAGATGAGTGGCGGATCGGGGAGCGAATGAAAGTACAGGCTGGACTTCGCTACACCATCTTTCAAACCGAAACGGAACAATATGCGGCCTTGTTGCCACGCTTCTCGCTGGATGCGGATCTTACTGAATCAATTCGATTCAATATCGCATATAACCAAAACTTTCAGGCCTTACATCGACTCAGTAGTACCAATGTCAGTCTGCCTGTCGATCTCTGGGTAACTGCTAGTGAGGGAGCCCCCCCACAACGGGCCTGGCAAGTCAGTACCGGACTGAGTGGCAATCTCGGTAAACAATATCAATGGGGAGTCGAAGGCTTTTATAAAGAGATGGACAATGTCGTAGAATATCTCGAAGGAGTCAATTTCTTGAGCAGCGGCCCCGATCCAGAAGAATTAGACCTAGGAACACAATCTGATTGGGAGAGTCAGCTCGCTCAAGGCCGTGGCTGGTCATATGGAGGAGAGTTTTTGCTGCGCAAAACGGCTGGCAAGCTCAAAGGTTGGATGAGTTATACTCTCTCCTGGTCCTGGCGTCAGTTTCCCGATCTCAATCAAGGGGAGATATTTCCCTTTCGTTATGATAGGCGACACTTTCTCAACTTAACCTTGAGTTATCCAATCAAACCTAATATGCGTATTCAGGCCAATTGGACCTATCAGACCGGGATTCCCATTACCATCCCTTTGGCAGAATTTGAGACGCACCCAGCCTCTTGGTTGAGCTCCGGCTCTGAGACCTCACAATTCTTCTCGGGGCGCAATGAATTTCGTCTGCCCGACTACCACCGACTTGATCTTGGCCTAATCCTAGAGCGTCCTCGCAATGGCCACCAATGGCAGTTTTCTCTTTACAATGCTTACAACCGTCTAAATCCCTTTGTAACATGGATCAATACCAACGGCACCATCGATCAACTCGCCGCTTTTCCTATACTCCCTTCGGTCGCTTATCAGTTTACCTTCTAGCTTTATTGCTGATTTCGCAGACAGGCTGCTTGCAGACAAAACCTTTTGATATTCCTGAGACTGAGCCGATTCTCGTGCTCAATGCCCTGATCGAAGCCCAATCGATCAATACTATCTACTTGAGTCGTACTTGGCAAGGCGACCGCCCGGACTCTATCGTTCCGCAAGGCGGAGTAGTATGGGTAAAACGAAATAATGGAGTATGGAAAGCCCTACAGGAATCAGAATCAGGCCAGTTTACTTGGTTGGAAGATCTCCCACAAGCGGGTGATGAAGTGGAGGTGAAGGCTATGGCTCCGGGTTACCCAGAGATTACAGCCAAGACCCTTATCCCACTTCCTGTCGAAACAGCTTCTGCCCAATGGACTGATCGCACTATCTTGGGAGATGATGGCACTTTGCAATCCATCCTAGCAGTAGCGCTTACTGATCCTGAAATCGATCAGGAAAATCATTTTATGCTGCTCAGTTTTGGGGAGAGGCTCGCCGACGGCGAACGCTTTGCCTTGGATCTTAAAACGAATAACCCAGTTTTGGAGTTTCAGGTTGTATATACAGAGCCAAATAAGTCCCGACCCGGCGATTTTATCAGATATAACCCCAATTTTTTTACGGACGAGTTTTTTGCTAATGGCGAGATCAGTCTTGATTTTTATTTGCCCAAAAGATCCTTGGATAGGGCCCGTGATCTCAATGAAGAGCGCTGGGGTATCCAATTGATCGGACTCGATGAGGCAGCTTTTCGCTTCTTGCGTACCGCCGATCAGGCTAAGCTAAATGACGACAATCTATTTGCAGAACCCCAGCCCATCTATTCCAATATAGAAGGAGGGGCTGGGGTTTGGGGCGCGATGACGCGCCGCGAATATATTGCAGAGTGGTAGATTCCTATTCGAGAATCACCTCACCCAGCTTGTATTTTTTGCCTCTGGAACCATAAACGATCATCCGATTGCGCCCCAATTGTTCACAGCTTTTGGGGCGTGTGATGATGCGCTCTTCGCGATTACTGGTCAATATTTCCTTGCTGACATTGCCCTCGGTATCAATAGCGATTAGCATCACTACGGAGCGACTACCGTTAAAGGAAAGTGGATTTCGACGATCCTTGGTCATATTTCGCTGATTATCATTGAAAACGAGGTAAATGTTTTCGTTGGTAATCGCGTGCGCAAAGGAACTGAAGTAGCCAAAATCATCTACCGTAACCTGCCGTTTGGGTACTTTTGTAGCCCATTCGATGGTCTTATTGGGATTGATGTTGATGACAATGATGTCATTGTAATTGAAGTAATTACGGGTCGTAATGGTACCATCCGGATTGGTGTAGGTGTAAACATCTACAAAGTATTGCTCCGCAATCAGGATAGCCCCTCCATCGGCTCTGAGGATGATTTCCTCTAGTTTATAGTCATAGAGCTCTCGGCCTCTCGCGGCTTGGCGATCATTCATAAATTGGGTCAAAAAGTTGTCATCAAACTCTTTGAAACCTTCTTCTTTGATCTCCTGACTGATGGCGTCAATACTCATAAAATAGGTACCCTTGATACTGACGGTACCTCGATCTGAGTAGAGTCCAGCACAAATTAAATCACCATCATCATTGACAGTAAAACTCAGATCTGTTACAAAGCGATCCTTGAG
>JBCAWW010000527.1:0-4536 GCA_038534415.1 Bacteroidota bacterium
TTTGGTATCTAACAAGCGTAGAGAACTGTTGATAACAAATCCTGCCTAACACAGAAATAGGAACGTAGGTCGAGCGTAGTCTTAAAGTCTTTTTAATCATCAAAATAGAATAGCAAAACTTTCTCTTTATCCTGATCATCGCGTACGCCATGAATAAAAAAGGTAATTGCTCAACTGGGTTGAAAAAGAGATAAACCAGGAGCGCGCGCTGTCTGAAAGCCTTGAGAGTGGATAGCCCCTGGCGTTTTCCGGTATTAATACCGAACAAACAGCAGCAAATAGATCACGTCCCTACTCAGAACGGAATCCATGGGTTACTTTTCGGAATACCGTACTCATCCGAATGGCTTGCTCACTGGAATTATTAGTAGGAGGGACAGTTCCATCGTCCAAGAAGACAAACAAATGGTCCTGAATCTACTCATATCGGTTACATAATCGAATCCCATCGGCTTGGTCAGGCTGGAGTTTGAGATGCTGTCGTAACCGTCGTTTAATTTCTAATCAATAGTGATAGAGCATCGAGGAGCCAATGATTCAAGTCGTTTGTGAATGGATAAGGCCCGCAATAATAGGCTTCATTACTGGAACAAACACCGTATCCCCTGCATCAATGGAAAATTGGCAGTCTCTGAGTTGATGAGCCAGACACACTTGCCAATAGGCAGCCAGATGATTTTTTGAGCACTAAATAAATCCGAAACCCACACCTCAGGTCGATGGTCCCCCAGGAAGTCATAAATGACACTGGCCCCTCGGGGGCACACATCACATGAAAACAGACGTCTTCATTTTGGAATACCCATTCCCATTCCGTCTTGCCCTTCACCCGAGCACTGGTCTCGTCCCAGCAGATCAACCGTGACTGATCAAGGTGAGCCTGAAGCTCGACCATCGGCTCGGTCAATTGAATCGTTCTAATGAACCGGATGCAGCCTATTGCATTCAAAATCAGCCATTGGTGGCGGGGCGAGATGTGGATTTAGAGAAAGAGCCACCGCCGGATTTGATTGTAGAGGTGGATATTACCCACACGGATATTGATAAGTTACGGCTGTATGCGGCGATGGGGGTGCCGGAGTTTTGGCGATATAACGGCGAGATTTGGCGGGTTTATCAGTTGCAGGGAGCTGTTTATGGAGAAGTGGAACAAAGTCCAACGTTTTCGCAGGTGCCAAAAGCAAAGCTGTATGAGTTTTTGGCGACGGCTCGGATGAGTGAGATGAGGGCTGATCGAGAGTTGCGGGAATGGGTGAAATCTCTGGCTGAATAAAATCTTGGGCGTTGCTGATCCCCGGTATGAACTTATCTGCTAAATATCAGCACATCACATATCTCAACGGCTCGGTTCATACCCCAAATCAATTTCCTCGCTTGTGGGAAAATCTGGCCAAGCACCCGCACATTTTTTGACTAGGGTACTCCAGGCTAATTGCTGCTCTTGACTATAGGTGGCAGCTCGAGATTCTTGCCAGTCAAGGAAGTTTACAAATTCTAGGATGATTTGTAGTTTGGTGACAGATAAGTGCTGTAGCTTACCCACAATTGTCTCAATTAGGGTTTCCATAAAGGTTTTACCTCCTAGGAAATTGATAATCAGTTAGCTTCTAATGTAACGCTCATTCTTATAATCGTCGAAATGCTCTTAATTCTTACTTTTTAGGCTCAGAAATTATCTCAACTAGCTGGCGAGGCGTAAATCCATCTCGATGGGGAGTTCTATCTTTTCATTGGCGTTGAGTCGTTTGGAGAAGAAAAGAATTTCTAGGTTTTCGACTGCGCCGGAATCTGGATTAAGTCGAGCGACAATTTCGTCACCGATTTCTTCTGACTCTTGCTCTGCATAGGGAGGGCATTGATCGATGTATAAAATATCGCCTTCTTGATCGTAGCGAAAGACTAAGCGTTGGTCGGCCATATTGTTTTACCTCCCGAAAGTTTACGAGCTGTATAGGCTGTAATCATCCAATGCCTTACAGGATCATTATCGCTAATGGTCACTACAACCGCGCCCTGTGCGAATCGTTTCAAACCATTATTTTTAGAACTACCTTATGATTTGATGCAGCCCTCAGAGGGTAAAGTCATTTAGACCAACTCAGGCACGCTTAATGATCACTGGTGAAATTAAATCTAAAGTTGACAAAATCTGGGACACGATGTGGTCCGGGGGGATTTCGAACCCGCTGTCGGTGATTGAGCAGTTGACCTATTTGCTGTTTATTAAGCGGCTGGATGAGTTGCATACGCTAAAGGAGCGGAAGGCGAATCGGACAAAGAAACCGATTGAGGAGCCGATTTTTACACCAGAGCAGGATCATTTGCGCTGGTCACGGTTTAAGGAAACGGCTGCGGAGCAAATGTTTGAGACGCTACGAGATGGTGTGTTTCCGTTTATAAAAGCGCTGGGGCAGCCTGACGAGGAAGAAGAACAAGAAGACGGCATTTCGACTACGCTCAGTGACCAAAAGGACTCTACTTACAGCCATCATATGAAGGACGCCATCTTTATGATGCCGACGCCTCGGGTGCTGGCGAATGTGGTGGACCAGCTAGATGCCATTGACATGGCGGATCGTGATACGAAGGGCGATCTGTATGAGTACATGCTGGGCAAGATTGCCAGTGCGGGGCAAAATGGCCAGTTTCGGACGCCGCGCCATATTATTCAGCTGATGGTGGAGTTGACGGCACCGACGCCAAAGGATTTGATTTGCGATCCGGCCTGTGGGACGGCGGGCTTTTTGATTGCGGCATCGGAGTATTTGATCGATCACCACAGTGAGGTGATTTATAAAGATGCGGAGTCGCGGCAGCGGTTTAATCAGGATACGTTTCACGGGTACGACTTTGACTCGACGATGCTGCGCATTGGCAGTATGAATATGTTGCTCCACGGGGTGGAGAATCCGGATATTTGCTATAAGGATTCGTTGGCGGAGCCGGATGAGACATCGGACGATGATGAGGAAGCCTATTCGTTGATCCTGGCAAATCCTCCATTTGCCGGGAGTTTGGACTATGAGGTGACGTCAAAAGATCTGTTAAAGGTGGTGAAGACCAAGAAAACGGAGCTGTTGTTTTTGGCATTGTTTTTACGGTTGTTGCAAACGGGCGGACGGGCTGCGGTGATTGTGCCAGATGGGGTGTTGTTTGGCTCGTCAAAGGCGCATAAAAGCTTGCGGAAGATGCTGGTGGAAGACCAGAAGCTGGATGGGATTATTTCGATGCCGTCGGGGGTGTTTAAGCCCTATGCGGGGGTTTCGACGGCGATAGTGTTGTTTACGAAGACTAACTCTGGTGGGACGGATCAGGTGTGGTTTTATGATATGCAGACGGATGGGTTTAGCCTGGATGACAAGCGGACGGAGCAGCCGGATAAGAGTGATTTGCCGGATATTTTGGAACGGTGGCGGAAGCGGAAGGCGGAGGCGGAGCGCAAGCGGACGGAGCAGAGCTTTTTGGTGCCGAGGCAAGAGATTGCGGGAAATGATTATGATTTGTCGATTAATCGGTATAAAGAAGTGGTGTATGAGGAGGTGGAGTATGATCCGCCTGGGGTGATTTTGGAGCGGTTGGCGAAGTTGGAGGAGGAGATTGTTGCGGGACGGAAGGAATTGGAGAAAATGCTATGAGCTTACCTCTTGTTCCTATGAGTAACGTTCTTAAAGTTAAAGGCGGATTCGCTTTTAAGTCAAAGGACTTTGAAGAGAATGGATATCCAATTATCCGAATTTCGAATATTGATGGTGCAACAGTCAATATTGATAGTGCGGCGAGGATACCGTTAGAAAAGCTAGGAAACGGAGAAAGATTTAGAGTTTTCTCTAAAGATATTCTGATTGCTATGTCAGGGGCTACTACAGGGAAACTTGGAATAGTTCCCGAACTGAATGATGACTATGTTTATCTTAACCAGCGTGTTGGTCGCTTTTCTCTGGAAAAGGAATCGGAAATTGATAGAAAGTTTTTGTGGTTTTTCTTGAAATCTGAAAGATGTCAACAACAGATACAAATTCTAGCTGAAGGTGCAGCACAACCCAATGTAAGTAGCTCTGAATTGGAATCCATTAAAATTCCTCTTCCACCGCTGGCAGAACAAAAGAGGATTGCGGGGATTCTGGATGCGGCGGATGCTTTGCGGGTGAAGCGACGGGAGGCCATATCGCAGCTCGATGCCCTTATCCAATCTACATTCCTCACCCTCTTCGGCGACCCCGTCAGGAATCCAAAAGGCTGGGAAAAGCAGAAGATGGGGGACATTATGCGAATAAGACGCGGTGGATCTCCCCGTCCGATAAAAAAATATCTTGGGGGAACTATAAATTGGATAAAGATTGGCGATGCTACTCAGTCTGGCAATGATTTATATATCGATTCATGTGCCGAGAAAATCACTGAAGCAGGATTAAATAAAACAACTTTTCTAGAGCCTGGTAGTTTTATTTTTGCTAACTCCGGAGTGAGTCTTGGCTTTGCAAGAATATTAAGAGTCGCAGGAGCTATTCATGACGGTTGGTTAGCATTTGATGAATA
>JBCAWW010000528.1:0-4528 GCA_038534415.1 Bacteroidota bacterium
CTAGTGTCAAGCCAGCATGTTGAATATTGACAAAAAGGGTTTTACCATCAGGGGCAAAAGTGGCTCCTGTAAATTCGGATTCGTAGCCTACGTTTTTAGCGAGGTGGTAGATTTCACCCTTCGGGGTAACGCCAACGATACGAGGCGTCGCCATATCTTCACAAAGGATCAAATCACCATTAGAAGCCACGGTGATATTATCACAAGATTCGACGAGGTCTGTATTATTAGGTTCTACAAAAATCGAAAGCTTGCCGGGCTGCTGTGATTCTGCGGTTTGACCTTCCATTTGACTGGGGACATATCTAAAGATTTGTCCAGCAGTGAGCGCACCGCCATTGGTACAGGCAAAGTACAATTCATTGTCGCCAAACCACATACCTTCGCCACGAGCGAAGCGAGCTCCGCCTTTTTCAAATCCTCTGAAACGCAAATCGTCCTCTGGCGATTCGACATTATCGATGTCAATCCATTCGACATCATATTCCTTACCAATCTCCATTCTTTCTCCGTCGAGATTTTCCCAATTACGCGTATCAAAGCTTTTTTTGTCTTTGATTGCAAGGACTTGCAAACGTCCACCTGCATGTAGGTTTTCTGCTTGATTGGGAATAAAACGATAGATCAATCCATCACTTCGGTCTTCGGTTTGGTAGACAATGCTGGTTCTAGGATCGACGCAAACCGCTTCGTGATTAAAGCGGCCCATAGCTTTGATCGGCTTGGGAGCAGCCAGCTGAGGTTGGAGGGAAACAGGCACCTCAAAATTAAAACCATGATCAAATTCTAAATCATTGCCTGCTTTGATGGTCGTTTCTTCACAAGTGATCCAGCTTTGCCAAGGTGTCAGGCCACCGGCGCAGTTGCGAATCGTTCCAGCGAGGCTGAGATACTCCAACTCAAGCTCTCCAGTCTGAGGGTTATAAACAAAGGTAGAAGTACCTCCAAGGCCGGGTAATTTCCCATTGCCATAATCGTATAGGTTTTGCTTACCAAGACGAGAAAGACGTTCGTTATTTGCCCCAAAAGCACCATTTTCAAAATCATCATGAGAGACTTCATGATTTCTCACCACGATCACCTTCCCGTTTTCACCGGCAAAAGAGGCCATCCCATCAGGCTTGCCTGGCAGCAAAAAGCCATCTACCATTTCTGTTCCTTGACGAGAAATGATTTTGTAGGAAAAACCCTTAGGGAGGTCAATTATCTTATCGGGATCAGGCAAAAGTGGGCCATAGCCTTGGTGCAATCCCCCTGCCGCTACTTTAGCAGATTGCTTGGCGGTACTTGAGGGGTCGCCACAAGATGAAACATATGCTTGCAGGCTCAAGAAGCCTAAACTTACGAGGCCACTTTGGCGAATAAAGGTGCGTCTTCTCATGAATAATATTTTAGGGCAAAAACGATAACACAGATTAAGTAGGGATAAGTTAAATATGAATATTTTAATAGGTGCAAAATTCTGCTGTTTTTCTGGATGTTTGCGCGTATTTTTCGGCACTACTAAGGCCTACTATGCGACATCTTGATTACGTCTCTATCGTCCAACAAGCTTGGAAAGCTTATGGCTCGCGAAGAGAAATTGATAAAATAACCGACCTCAGCCCTCAGGTATCGACCAATCACGTCTACAAAGTAGCGTTTGCAAGTCGGGGCTTTGTGATTGCCAAACTAGCTCATTTTGGTACTCACATTCATTTTCACGAAGAACACAGCATTATCAATCAACTCGCGACCGATCTTGCGATACCTTTCAATAGAGTATTGGCGCGTTCGCTCAACAAAAACGGGAAAGTCTTTACCTATCGCTATCAGCAGGAGTTTCAAGACTTTTGGGTGGTTTTTTATGAACCAGTCCCCATCAGAGAATCGCTACCAAAGCGGCTCTCCAACTCTGACATAGCTAATCTCGGTAGACAAATGGGTCGCTTTCATAAAGCCTGCGCCGAGGTAACGCCCCAATTACCAGAGTCATCCAAAACGGTCCAAAGCGATATTTATCAATTGTTGTCTAAGCTATATACGACCGAGGGGAAGATGACTTTTGGGCATTATAGCAGCGAAATACGCTTACAGTGTGATCTCTTTTTCCAAAATATCGAGCGTTTGGGCTATGATCAATTTCTCAAAATGCCGGTTTTTGTTGATTGGAACATTGGCAATTTTTCGATTGACAAAACAGGAAATCTGTTTAGTCGCTGGGACTATGATTGGTTTAGGATGTCCTCTAGGGTGATGGATTTTTACTTTCTGAGCCGAGTGGTCTCTGATATTGGCGACCGGACGGTCTTTAGTTATTGGATGGAGCCCCTAATGGAAGAACGCTTTTTGTATTTCCTGACTCACTACCATGCTGAATATCCGCTGACTGAGGCGGAGGTCAAGTTTATTCCCGAAGCGTATCGCTTTTTCATTTTACATTATGTCTTGAGCTTTGGTAAGCATTTTTTTCACCCCTTTTATGCGACTCGCCTACAACAAGAAGCGATAGAGTTATATTTGCCTTCGATCAACACTCACTTTGATGCTTCTCTGATTCTCAGAACGCTTGGAATTTAACCTATGGATCTAAAAGATTTTAAAACACTAGCGCGTAACTATAAAGTAATTTGGTTTGACTCATATGGAGTCCTCAAAAACCACGCTGGGGTTATTCCCGGTATCAGAGAGACCTTGCAGATGCTAAATGAAGCAGGCATTGAGTTTTATGTACTCACCAATGATGCCTCTCGTAGTCCGCTAAAGCTTGCTCAAAAATATCAAGATGCGGGAGTCAAAGAGATTCAGCCAGAGATGATGATCTCCTCTGGCATGCTGGCCAGAGATTATCTAGAAGCAAAAGTCAAAGGAGGTATCGTCGCTTATCTTGGCACTCCTGAATCGGCTCACTATATCCGCACCGCTGGGATGGAAACCCTAGCCGTGAGCGAAATGAATTTAAAAGAAGCCGACAATGTCAATGCCCTAGTCCTATTGGACGACGAAGGATTTGATTGGGAACGCGACCTCAACAAGGCGGTAAATCTCCTCAGAGTACGCAACATACCCGTGGTGGTAGCCAATTCCGACCGGACCTATCCCGTCTCAGGAGGGCAGGTAGCGATCGCGATAGGAGGATTGGCCAATATGATGGAGCAAATGGTTTCGAAAAAATTCTTACGCTTTGGCAAACCAGACACTCAAATGTTTCATTATGCCTATAGTCAATTGAGACCAGAGATCAGCAAGAAAGACATCCTAATGGTAGGCGATACTTTGTTGACTGATATATTGGGAGGCAACAAATTTGGGATTGATACTGCCTTAGTCTTGACGGGTAACACCCTAGGCAAAAAGGTCAATAGCAGAATCGAAATAACTGGTATTATCCCCACTTACATTGCCGCGAGTGTAGGAAAACAATAAGCCAAAGATCATAATATTATTTTCTCTGTTATTTTCTAACACATGTAACAAGTCAGTACGCTCGCATTCGTAAACTTGTCATTTGCTTTGCAGATTTAGCAAGCAAAATTACGGTCATGCGCAGTATCAGTCTGATAATATGTTTGGGTCTTATTGTAAGCCAGATCGTTTATATGTTCTGGCGGGAGGAGTATCGCTATTCACTCCCTACACCCGTACCGATAGAGTTTACCTCTGTCCCTATCAATAGCTGTGTCCCCATCCCCAAATTGGAGAGTAGCGTTCCGCGAAGCGGCTATCTGCTCCACTTTTTCAATCCAGAATGTCCCTGTTCTCGCTTTAATCTCAAACACTTTAAGCGCCTTTATGCCTCTTTTCATCAAGAGATTGCCTTTGCGGTAGTCATCCCTGAGGAGGCTGATATATTGAAAGCGCATAGATTATTGGAGATACCACTGAGTGTTTTTCAGGACCGTGGAGATAGCTTAGCAAAAAGTTATGGAGTCTACTCAACGCCTCAAGCGGTGATCGTGGACCCAGCTGGTAGCCTTTATTTTAGAGGCAACTACAACAAAGCCAGATTTTGTTCTCAGCCCAATACCAATTTCGCCAAGCTTAGCCTTGAGAGCTTATTGCAAAACAAGGCAGCACCCAATTGGGGCCCTTTGGCTAGCAACGCCTATGGATGTCGCTTTGATGGCCATGAAGCCGAAGAACCTCCCTTATTTTTCTGGTCTCAAATTCTAGAGGAATAAAATATGCCCAAGCAGTTAATAAAAATTGATAAAAAACAGAGGCGCCTTTTATTCTTAGAAATAGACAAGCGCTCTGACAAAGCTATGGCTGGGGCCTTAGTGGGGAACTTTCTATTTGGCCTTTTCCTTGCCTCCTTTTATGATACCTGGCTGATCGCCTTGAATGTAGGCCTCCTAAATCTTGGGGCTTATTGGAGTAGCAAGTATCTACTCCCCGATACTAAGATCTACCAATATGTTGGCTCAGCAGTGCTTGGCATCTTTATGGCCCAATTTATCTTTCAGATGCACGGGCTTTTTGAGATGCATTTCTTTGCCTTTATTTCTTCCTCTCTCCTCATATCCTATTCCAATTGGCGCTTACAAAT
>JBCAWW010000529.1:0-4526 GCA_038534415.1 Bacteroidota bacterium
ATTTGAAATAGGGTCGCTGGATATTGGTCCCGCCAATTGTCCTCTGCGTAGTGATAATAGCTAATAGGCAAATCCATCAGCTCTATGGCCATCTGCAAAATACGGTCCGACCGCATCACCTCTAGCTCAACCGTATACTTGCCGATTACAGAAAAAGCCTCGATATGTTCGAGAAACTTGGTAAGCGCTGTATGCTGATCATTGAGTTTGATGGTAGAGCGAGACTCATAGACGCGCAACATCCGTTTGGCCTCGCGTTGGCCGTAGGCAATACCCAATAAAACGGCTAGCGTAACTAGCCAGAAGTACTTAACAATAGGTCCGAAGACTCTTTTTATGTCAAGACTATCATTCATCCGCCATTGATGCTATTGACAATTGACATGATGAGGGCCACACTACCAATCGCACCTACGATGGGCACAATTTTGCCGGAGACGGTTTGCTCAAACTGCTTCGCTCGACGCTCGGGTATATAGATCACATCCCGACTCCGGAGGCTTAAATCTCTGACAAACAGCACGTCTCTATCCGTAAGATCAAAATACAATTCTTCTAAGCTGCCGTCTGGGTGCGTTCGGAGAATCCGAATCTTAGAACGATCGGCATAATCCGTAAATCCTCCTGCCTCACCGATGAGTTCAATGAGTGAAAAGGGCTCTTTGTCTAATTGATAGTTTGCGGGTGTGTAGATTTCCCCAATGATGGTAACCTCAAGGCTCAAAATCCGCAGATAGACGATGGGATCTTTGAGGTATTTGGAAAAGAGGGAAGTCAAATAGAGATCCGCTTCACGGGCGCTTAATTCGGAGATTTTCACTTCTCCAATAAGCGGCAGGGTAATCTCTCCTCTAGCATCGATGGAGATATATTTGCCTTGCTCCAAGGTCGAGCTGAAGACGCTAAAGGCTGAGCCGACCCCAAGTTCATCGTGGCCCCATACACTTAATATGATTTTGTCGCTGGGCTGCAAAATATGCTCATAAGGCTCTACCAAGATCGTTTCAGGGCCAGTATAGCCAAGCTCTTTGGGTTGAAAAAGCCATTGAGGAGTGCATGAGCTGAGACAAATAAGGGCGAGAAATAAGCCCCAATGCAAGCGTGATGGAAAAGGTATTTTAGGCATGTTTGCTTTGTCTATTTAGGTTTTCGACCAATGAGTTTGTGTATAGCATGCATAATCACAGCGCGTCTATCTCCATTACCTAGTTTAGCGAAAGCTCGGTAAGAGCCATCAAAATCTCGATGTAGAAGCAATGCTTTAAAAGTGTTTTTGAGCAGGCGACGGCGAGCCCCTTGCCCAATGCTTGGCAAGGCTGTGCTATCTAGGGTATAGGTAGCTTGCCTTTGATTTTCGCTGATGATAAATCCAATGTAGGTATCGACGATCTCAAAGGAACGTAATAGATTTTCGGCTTTTTTTAGTTGGGGGAAACGAGTTCGGCCCGCTCTTACGGATAGCAAATTGAGCTCAGAGCGCCTCATGATTGGGATAGCATCCATAACCGTTTGCAAAGGCGGCAGATGATAAATAATCCGATCATAGCGCGCTTGAAACTGCTCATGAAGTTGGGCAAGATATGGATTCAGGATGATGCCCGTGGGTATACCTTCATCGAGGGTTCCTGCAGGGAGAAAGTCCAGACCATCGATGCTACTTTCGAGGCGAAAATCTTCAAATTCTAGTCTTTCTCGCACCAAGCGACAGATTCCTTGCTCGTTTGAGGCTCCCATATAGTGGTGCAAAGTCGCCTCATACAAATCTAGATCAACCAATAATGTCCGGTGTCCGATAGCGGCAAAGGCCTTGGCAAGGTTGAAACTCAAAATATCTTTGCCTTGGGAGGAAGAACAGGCAGAGACACAAATTGTCTTTGCATCTTTGGCCAGTAATAAATTGGTGGTAAGATTGATAAAGTCCTGACTTACAGCCGCCCCATCATCGGGAATCTTGCGAACTGTGCCGATAACAGGTAGATCAAAATTGTCCTGCACATCTTTTACATCAGCAATGCCTGCCCTGAGATAGTGAATCAAAAAGACAATCAACATCCCAAACATACCGCCGACCAAGGTCGCAACGCCCATGATCAAAGATTTTTGCGGGCTCAGTGCCATCTTGGGTACGGGAGCATATTCCAGCACCTTGTGAAAAGAAATATTAGAGGCCGCACCAATAGAGGCTTCTGCCTTTTTTTCGAGTAGGAAGGAAAGTACCTGCTCATTTGTAAACTTTTGCCGCTGCAGCGTAACGATTCTCTTTTCAATCTCCGGTAACTTGCGAAAATCTGAATCAGCTTCTCCTAGTTCATGCTCAATATCTAACGCCTTGGCCCGTACCGTTGCCAGTGTATTCTGTACACTTCGTACGAGAATCTTACGAATCCGAGAGATTTCTTGATCCAGTTTTAATACTTCCGGATGCTCAACTGTATATTTTTGCAATAGGTCTCTTCGGTCGCTACTGATATCCGAAAGCTGCTTTAAAGCATCTGTAAAGGCCGCATCCTGCACTGACTCATAATTGGGGGTCAGATTGGGATCAAGTGTATCACCCGTGATATATTGCAGTAGGTTTTCTAATTCGGTCTTTTGCAGGCTTAAATTGAGCTTACGAACATCTAAATCAGTGATTCGCTTGAGTTTTGCGTCCGCTTCAAGCTTCATGTCCACCACCTGAGTATTGGCCTTATAATTTGCGAGTCGCGTTTCAGCCTCCTTTAAGACTTGCTCGACAGTATCTACTTGTCGATTGATAAAAGTGAGGACCTTGCCAGCCGATTCAGTCTTATTGTCAATAAAGTCTTCAATGTAGGTTTCGGCCAGCGTATTGACGAGATCCGTGGCAAGTTCTGGCACTTCGTGGGTATAGGCCAACTTTACAATGGAGATTTCCTTGTCGAGAAGGACCACCTTAAGATTGTGGTTGGCAAAGAGAGAGAGGAGCTTAGCATCATTGTAAATCGTAAAGCCATAATGCCCGGGACTAAGCTCTACGCCATAAGCATCTTCTATCAATAGTCTGATGCTCAGTCCTTCCAAATGCACACTATCTCCTATTCTTGCGTACTGATAAACAGTTTCTTCTCCTTCTAGAAAGAATAATTCAATGCTTTCTAGATCCTCATTTACCGTAAATTGAAGGTGCTTATTGTACCAGCTAGAGTCCTCAATGACGGCCTCTACCCGAAATGGATTTTTGCTATAAAGATTGCGCGCTTTGCCTCTCTGGTACCTAAAATAACCCGTGCTCACGTCTAGCTTGCGAAGCGTTTTGAGCATCAAATATTTTGACTTCAACACCTCTACCTCAGTGAGGATCAGGCCTGTCATCGAGAAGGCTTCAAAGTTTTCGAGAAATGCCGAGGCACCACTTTCTTTGTCGTTGATTTGCAGCGTCCCAACTGTCATATAGGTAGGGATCGCATAATATAGATAGCGATACCCCAAGCCTGCTCCTGCCACCAAACAAACCAATATGATGGGCAATCCTTTGATAAAAGGACGTACAAATCGCAATATATTTCCGGCACCTTTCATAAATAATCCCTAGGGAGGATCTTTCGGTAATTAATTCCATGCAAAATATATTTCCATTCATAGTTTTTTACATTGACTCTCCTATTTGGATAACATCTTCCGAGCCAAGAAAATCGACGGCTCAGCAGTTTTTCATACATCTTGGCCTTAGGGCAAAAAAAAATTGCAAATTGGCTTAAACCTTTTGGTACCGATAGAATCTAAACAGTACATGGTCGTTACGGAAGAAAAACAACTCCTGCTTCTTGTTCGAGATCCTGCTACTCGACATCAGGCCTTTGAAGGCATAGTGCGCAATTATCAAAAGCCGCTATACTTTCATATTAGGCGGATTGTGATTGAGCATGCGGATGCAGACGATGTATTGCAAAACACCTTTTTGAAGGCATGGCGCTACATCGATAAGTTTCGAGCAGATTCCAGCCTCAAGACTTGGTTGTATCGCATTGCAACCAATGAGGCAATCAGTTTGCTCAATAAGCGTAAGAAGCAGCAATATGATGCCGTAGAGGACCTCAACAACGACCTAAGACATAGTTTGAAGCAAAGTCCCCATATAGCAGGAGATGAGATTCAGATGAAGCTACAAGAGGCAATATTACGCCTTCCCGATCGTCAAAGGTTAGTATTTAATATGCGGTATTTTGACGAGCTAAAGTATGATGAAATGGCAGAGATGCTTGAATTGAGTGTAGGCGCACTAAAAGCAAGTTATCATCATGCCGTAAAAAAGATAGAAAAGTATATCAAAGCTGATCCATTGATCAACTGAAGCACAGATCAATGGATGCTAATTAATTGCAGTGATGGATAACAGCGATAAGAAGCACGATGAAGCGCATGAATCTGAACTGCTCCGTTTTCTCAAAGATCGTGGCGATCCTTTTACCACGCCTGAGGGATATTTTTCGGAGCAATTGAGTCAGATCATGGGCCAAGTAAAAGCAGAGGCCGATCAAGACTTAGTAGAGGATATCCCCTCAATC
>JBCAWW010000530.1:0-4520 GCA_038534415.1 Bacteroidota bacterium
TCAAATCACCTACTCACATTCGATTCTTTCTGCTCTAAGAAGCCTCAATTTGCCTTTAGAGTTGACGCATCTTACCTCAGAGGCCGGCTGTATTTTGCCATCACCATTGCGATCAAACCATAGCAATTGACAATCATCACAGCTAGTTGAGCAGGTAAAGCGAAAACATGCGTCATTGACTTTTCTGGAAAATGGTTGGATAATGATGGGTTCTGTAGCCATTTGAGTATTGCCGGGAACAGCTAACTTCTTAGCGTAAGCGGCGGGGATCCTTTTCATCGAGGATTTGGTCTTGAGGACAAAGTCCATTTCGCTATAGCCGATCAATACTTTGCCACCAGACTCTAATTGGAGAGGGGCTTTAAAGAGTAGCAAGCTGTCTACCAAGCCATTGGTGCTTTTTTGCGCTTTGAGCGAACTACTAAATGAAAATAGAAAGACAAAGAAGGCGAGACTAAAGATGATTTGAGATTTCATTATATGTTGTTAAGTAGTTGGGAAGCAAGCCGTTGATTATTTACAGGGTACTTTTTTCACGCTGATCTTGCCTGCTTTGCCTTTGGCATTGACACAGCGTAATTCACGTCGTGGCTGCACCTCTCCATCCCCATTGCGATCCCACCATACTAATTGACAACTTTCGCAAACTGGGTCGCAAGAAAACATAAAGCAGTTGCCATTATGGCGTAATACGATGGGCGTTTTGGAGGTGCGAACAGCACGAGGAAGAACTAGTTTTTTGGCGAGCGGGGCACTGATCGATTTCAAGCCTGAACCAGCTTTAAATTGCAAGCCGATGCCTGCTCCGATAAGATTTTGTCCAGTCGTAAACTTTAATGGCTCATTAAAAACCATCATAGTATCAACTAAGGCCTTGCCTGATTGTGCAAATGTCTGGATAGAAAAACACATCATTAGTGCAAGGAGGGCAGTGCTAAAAAACCACTTCGTTTTCATATGGCATTAAAGTTTAAAGTGTTGTTTTAAGTATTTGTCTGTTAGTAGTGGAAGGCTGACAAAACGTAACTTGGAGCATGAAAAAAGTCCCGTAGCCAAGGCTACAGGACTTAGTAAAATATTGATTAAACCTATCCTCTTAGAGGTGGATTACTTCGTCGTATGCGGCGGCAGCAGCTTCCATCACTGCCTCGGACATAGTCGGGTGGGGGTGAACTGCTTTGATGATCTCATGACCAGTGGTTTCTAGCTTACGAGCTACTACCACTTCTGCGATCATATCAGTTACGTTGGCACCTACCATGTGAGCGCCTAGGAACTCACCGTACTTGGCATCAAAGATCACTTTGACAAAACCGTCAGACTTACCAGATGCTTTGGCTTTACCAGAAGCAGAAAATGGAAACTTACCCACTTTTACTTCATAGCCAGCCTCTTTTGCTTGAGCTTCTGTTTGACCTACAGAAGCTACTTCTGGCTGACAGTAAGTACAGCTAGGGATGTTGCCGTAGTCAATGGGCTCTACGTCCATACCTGACATTTTTTCAACACAGATAATTGCTTCATGGGAGGCAACGTGCGCCAAAGCTGGGCCAGGAATCATATCGCCAATGGCATAAATGCCAGGAACGTTGGTGTGGTAGAAATCATCGACTGTTACTAGTCCACGATCCATCTTTATACCCAAGGCTTCGAGACCTAGGTTTTCGACATTCGCTACGACGCCAACGGCTGAAAGAAGAATATCAGCTTCTAGCTTTTCTTCGCCTTTCTTGGTTTTTACCGTTGCGGTAACGCCTTTGCCAGAGGTGTCTACACTAGTAACCTCTGCATTGGTCATGATCTTGAAGCCTTTGCGCTTGTAGATTCGCTCAACCAAAGTAGATACTTCTACATCCTCGCGAGGAAGAATCTTCGGTAGATATTCTACTACCGTCACCTCAGTACCCATTGCTTGGTAGAAATAAGCAAACTCCATCCCAATGGCACCAGAACCCACCACTATCATGGATTTAGGTTGCTTAGGCAATGTCATGGCCTTGCGATAACCGATGATTTTTTCACCATCGATCGGCATACTACCCAATGAGCGAGCTCTTGCACCCGTAGCCAAAATGATATTTTTGGCTGCATATAATTCTTTTTTGCCTTCAGCATTCGTAACCTCTACTTGTTTGGTCGGGGTTACACGACCTGTACCTACTAGGGTCTCAATCTTATTTTTGCGAAAGAGGAAATTGATTCCCTTGCTCATGCTGGCAGCTACGTCGCGACTACGACTTACTACAGCACCAAAATCATGAGAAGCCTTACTGACCTTTAGACCATAGTCCTCAGCGTGATTGAGGTATTCATATACTTCGGCACTTTTTAGCAATGCTTTGGTCGGGATACAGCCCCAGTTCAAACAAATACCGCCAAGTTCCTCGCGTTCTACACAAGCAACGTTCATACCTAGTTGAGCTGCGCGAATCGCTGCTACATACCCTCCAGGGCCGCTACCTATTACGATCAAGTCGTATGATTTTGCCATAAGTATTTAAATGATTCTTTTCCTTTGGATTAGATTCGGTTTTTCGAGCCGCAATTTAGGAAAAATGTCTCAATCAGTATTCGATTTTTGTGCTACCTTTGTTTTAGGATAGAACACTCACATGCTGCAACATCTGCATATCCGTAATTACGCTTTATTTGCTGAGACCAATGTCCATTTTGGAAACGGTCTCAACATACTGACCGGTGAGACCGGTGCGGGTAAATCACTATTAGTAGGAGCCCTAGGCTTAATCAACGGCAAACGTGCCGATAACTCCGTAGTCTTTCGCGATGGCGAAAAATGCGTAGTAGAAGCTACCTTTGGCTCCCTTTCAAGCTCTGTAAGGGCAAAACTTAGCGCTTACGATGATTTTGACCTCGATGGGCCTGAGCTGCTCATTCGGCGAGAAATCAACCCATCGGGTAAGTCTAGAGCCTTTATCAACGACACCCCAGTGCCCTTGGCGGTACTGCGAGAAGTCAGTAGCCTACTTGTCGATATGCACTCCCAGCATGAAAACCAGCAATTGGTTTCTCATGATCAGCAACTCTTGCTGTTGGATGCATACGCGGGTACTACAGAGCTTGTACAGGCTTTTGGCCGCAAACTCAAGGCTTGTGAGCAATTGCAGCAGGAGATTCGTTCGCTGAAGGCGAAAGAAAAAGAAGCATCTGACAAGCTTGCTTACCTCAAATTTCAAATCGAAGAATTGGAAGCTGCGGGTATTGAGGCCGATGAAGAGCATAAATTAGAGCAAGAACTCAATCTGCTCCAAAACTCTGAGCAGGTCCGGGAAGCTTTAGGTCAAGCGACTGAAGTGCTTTATAATCAGGAGCTTTCACTCTATGAACAATTGAGTGAAGTACTTGAGCCACTCGCCAAATTGGTAAATGTAAACCTGCAAATCAGCGAAACCACCGCTCGCTTACAAGAGATGCGCGAGCAGATGAAAGAGGACGCTTTTGCCTTGCAAGAGCTATTAGAATCGGTAGAGTCTGATCCGGAGCGACTGAGCTTCATTGAAGAACGCTTGGCCGTTTATCATAAGCTCAAACTCAAATATGGCGTCAATTCTGGTGAGGCGCTGATGGCTGAATATGATAAACTCAAGGGCGATCTCAATCAGTATGGTTCGTTGGAGGAAAGGATTGCTGAGCTTGAAGTGGAGTTTGGCAAACACCAAAAAGGAATAATTACAGATGGTCTTGCCATTGAGAAGAAGCGTTTGGCGGCTAAGCCTAGACTAGAAGATAAAATACATACGCTATTGCGAGAAGTCGGTTTTGAAAAAGCCGTTTTCTCTGTGATTGTAGAACGAAATACGGTAGCCGAATCCGCCTGGGAGCTAGAAGGACAGTCCATAAAGCCTATTGCGAGCGGTTTGAATAAGGTTTATTTCCAAATGAGGACGAACCCAGGTATGCCGGCAGGTCCACTTTCCCAAATCGCTTCTGGTGGAGAAATTTCTCGGGTGATGTTGGCGATCAAATCTGCCCTGGCGGAAAAATCTGAGTTTCCAGTCTTGATTTTTGATGAGATCGATACCGGTATTAGTGGCGAAATCGCTAATAAAGTAGGGGTTGTGATGCAACGATTAGCTGATCAATTTCAAATTTTGGCCATTACTCATTTGCCACAAATTGCGGCCAAAGGTCATCAGCATTACCAAATTTTCAAGCGGGTAAGCAATGATCAAACTACTTCTGACGTAGTGGGGCTCGATCATGAAGCACGGATACTAGAATTGGCCAAAATGCTTTCAGGCGAAACTCCTACTGAGTCCGCCCTCCGCAATGCCGCTGAATTGATCGGTTGATTTATCGGATGCTATTCCAGATGTCTAGGTAAATTTTCCATTCGCCATCGATCTTCTTCCAGACGATCACATATTTGCCTTTCCAATTGCTCGTTTCGCCACTATCACGCTCTGTGGTGCCTTCATAGTAACCATAATCATAAGCTTCATCCCCGATGATCTTGATCTCGCTAGGGGTGATTTTGTGGTAGGAGGTACGATAGCCTTCGC
>JBCAWW010000531.1:0-4509 GCA_038534415.1 Bacteroidota bacterium
CAGAGTAGAGATTAAGTAAAAGTTATCCTCCCTTTGCGATGTATTTTCATGACAGAGGGAGGATTTATTTTTTGGCAGATATCGCTTCAACAAAGTCTCGCCATAATTACCCGATAAGTCTAAGCGTTCGGCGAAGCCGCAGCCAAAAAATAAATCCTCCCTCTGTCATGAAAATACATCGCAAAGGGAGGATAACTTTTACTTAATCTCTACTCTGACACCCTCAGAGTGGGCGCTAAATTCTGGCGCATACATACATTGTAAAGTACTGATCCCTTGAGAAGCGTTCCCAGACTGGGTGGCATAAAGATCATACTCCAATACATAAGTACCCTTAGGCAAGTAGTCGATAAAGAAATTGGTCGATAGATCACGGGTGCTTTGGTAATAGCCCAATCCGCCCTGCCAGGTGTATTGTGAGAGGACATCTTTTGGCTCAAATAAGGCCGCACGTTGGTCCTTGAGGTGGACATATTCCATGGCACGATCAGCTCTGACTTCTAGCACTACTCTGACCTTATCTCCTACGGAGAACGCTCGGGTCTCCATGAGTTTTTCTCCATCGGCGGTGTTTTCGACTTTGAAGAGCTTGCGGGTAACGGATAGGGGAGTAGAGGCAAATTTGATTTTATCCATCTGCTCGAAATACTGCCAATACATGGCACCCCATGCGAGTTCTTTATTTGCCTTTTGCAAAACAATGGATGACTTACTGGAGTCAATCTCACTGGCTTCCCAACGCTTTTGAAAATAACCAGTACCTGCCTCCAAGTTGACAGATTCATCCGTTTGGGGCGAAATCGCTTCCCCACCGAGGCTAATCGCTACCAGTTCTTGGTTTTGCAGCCAATCTGCCCCGGTCGCGAGCAATGCATTACAAGCGGCGACCGTAGCACGAGTCGATTTCCAATCGTGGGTACGTTTGTTTTGGAGGAGCCAAAGCTTGAGCTGAGCGACTGCTTCGAGATCACCGCCGGCTTCATAAAAGGCTTCTGTCAATAAGGCATGACGCTCAATATCACTTTGATACCAATAGTAACCATTGCGCTGATCCTGCCAATACATGCCGCGCTCCTCGTCTAGCAAAGCATTCTCTTTGAGAGAAGCCAAAATCTTAGTTGAGGCGGCTTGATTTTCGGTCCGGTGAAATGTCAGCGCTAACATGCCTTGCAGTTGACGACTTTGTTGTAGCCAATATTTCTCTGCCTGTGCGTAGTAAAATGCATAGGCCTGGTCGGTTCCATTGGTTTGCTCCATGTCCGGGAAGAAAGAACGCATGTAGAGATACTGTATCTGTGAGGCTCTCGGCACATATTTGTTCCAATCTTCTTTAGGTGTACGGCGGGTATAGCGTACATAATCCTGCTGCATTTCCCGATCAAGGTACCGCAGCGCCTTGCTAGTCATATTGCCAATCTCGGGATTGCCATAGCCACTAACGCCCAGTTTTTGGAGATGCCCAATACCTGTAAGGACCAATTGGGTGATATAGCGGTTTTCACGCATCCCAGGAAACCAACTAAAAGCGCCGCTAGACATTTGTCGTTCTTCGAGTTGGCGTTTGGCCGTGGCCGATTCCAGACTGATGCGATTGAGGTCAAAAAGTAGACCGAGGCGCTTTTTGCGCTCACTTTCATTATTGGCTTGGCGTACCCAAGGTGTTTCTTCTAGCAAGGCAGTCTTGAGGTCTTGGTTTTGTTCCAGCATGGACATAAACGAACGACTGTCTCCTTGGGTAGCGGCTTGTTGCCATTGTTTATAGATGGCTTCGATCCGCGGATTTTGATTGGCGATATGACTGGCCAAAGTATTGGCGTAGAGACGGCTAAAGATTTGCTCAGTACATTCATAGGGGTACTCCATCAGATAAGGTAGCGATTGTACTGCATACCATGCCGGATTGGAACTAAACTCTAGGGTCAAGCTCTGATGTCGCAAAGTATTTGACTGATCTGCTTGAGCAAGCCCCTTGAAGGTATATTCTTTTTTGCCTGACTTGACCATGCTCATGGGCAAAGTTTCCGTTACCAACATACGATTGGGTAGGACGGGTAGTACATTTTCTTCCCCATCACCAAAGCTCTGGCTTTGGGCGGTTATCTGAATGACAACGGCTTGGACGTTTTCGGGTACTACCACCTCCCAAGCGACTGTTTGGTTTTGGTCAGCGGCTAGGTCAAAAGTTTGCTCGCTTCGCGCAACGCTAAAGTCTGTATTGATGGAGGCCATCGTGCGGGCGTCTAGGATATCGATTTTAGCGTTCCCTGCAAGGGCCTGCTCCGAAAGATTGCTGAGCTTAGCGATAATCCGTAGACTATCTCCCTGACGCAAGAAACGAGGCAGATTGGGCTGTACCATTAATTCTTTTTGGGTGACCGTCTCTCCACCGAGAACGCCTGACTTCAGATCCTCGGTATGTGCTAGGCCTAGAAACTTCCAGCGAGTTAAAGCTTCCGGCATGCTGAAGGCTAGGCTGATGTCTCCATTCTCATCGGTGCGGAGCTGGGGGAAAAAGAAGGCCGTTTCTTGTAGGTTGGTGCGGATTGGGGGGGCGGCAGCTTCAGCGCTCTGAGCGCCTTCTATTTTCTCCTCTAAAACATCAATTACCCCATCAGCATCAAAGGCATCATAAGCATCATAGGCTAATTCAACTCCTTGACTAGCTTCTGCTTTCATCATCGGAGCAGGCGCCGCCTGCGCTCTTGCTTCTCGTGGAGCTGAGGAGGCAGCGAAATTCATTCTTCCTTTACTTTCACTATAAAAAAGCCCTCCCGCTGCATTCGCAAAATAGCTTCCATAACCTCCGATTCGTAATCGATCATAGCCTCTTTGAGGAACGTTTCTCAATTGGCGCATGCGCTCATATTCGGATTTTTCTTGATCCCCTTGGCCAGTATTGAGACCAAAGCTTTGGCCTGCATTCCAGCTCCAATAACGGCTATAAGTTGGGAAAAGGCTCAGCCCAAACTGATTAGGAGCAAAGGCATCTAGAGAGGCATCATAAAGTGTCGCTACCATTTCTGCGGCCACGGCTTCGCCTTTCGGGCCTTTTATACTCAGCTGCCACTCTTCCTTTTGACCCGGTTGGAGCTTAGAGCGGAAGGTGGACCAAGAAAGCTGCAACTGTTTATTGGTCCAAGGTACCTTGATATTGCCAGTATGGACTTTGACCTCATTGTAGCCGATGGTGCTGACACTCCATTGCAGACCACCCCGCTGCGCTTCGGTGATCGGGATGCTGATTTCTTTTTGATTGTTGCCCTTAAGAGCGATCAGTTTGTCTTCTAGAATATCTCCGCCTTGCGAAAGCACATATCGTACCCATAGGCGTTTTTCGGCTGTAGCTAGGTGTAGCTTGACTTTATCGCCGGGCTCTGCCTCCTCCTTATCAGTCCATGCTTCTAATAAAATCGGAAGCTTGGCTTTGCGAAAGCCGCGTTCGCCGAAGGCGTAGGCATAACGACTCAACTTGATCGAATCCCCACTAGGATCGAGAAAACTGGCTTCGATGGCAAATGCCCCTTCGGCGCTAGGAAGCTGAAGTGCTTTTTCTATGGCTTTTTCGGTGGTCGTAATCTCTTCTTCCCAAACCAAAGTTTTTGCCCATTTCGCTATCACTTTTTCGTCTCCATAGGCTTCGTTAGGAAATAGCTTTTTAAAGGCAGCCTGATCAAGTAATGGCAAATCTACCCTGGACCAAGAACGCTCTCGCAGTAAACGATCAGGCGTTTGTAATTGGTATAGCCTCAGTTTGACCTTGGTGGGAACTGGTTGACCATTGAGATTATTGACCTGTAACTTGAGCTTTTCGTTTTCTGGATTGAGCTTTTCTGGAACCATTAGGTCCATGAGTAAACTGGTGTATCCAGCTTGGACCTTAGTCGCGGCCTCATGGGTTTCCCCTGTAATATCTGTTACGTTGATGCTGACCTCATAACTAAAGATCGGTTTGTCCTCCTTGCGTAGGCTGACATCTGCTTCTGCGGGAAACTCAAAACTGAAGTTGCCCTCTGCGTCGGTCAATACTTCCCCATTGCTGATTTCGGCACTGGAAGACCTTGGCGCTGGCCGCCACCAGCTATAAAAATAAGGGAAGCGAGCGTTGCGTCTTACGCGATACTTAACTTTGGCACCATCGAGCTTCACTCCCGAATAAGTGAGGGCATTGCCTTTGACGGTTATCTGATCTCCTAGGACGAATTCGCCTTCGAATGGGTCTAACTTTACTTCAAATTTGGGACGCTTATACTCTTCGACGCGGAAGCTAACGTTAGAATTATCGCAAAAGAGGCGCATCATACCCGTCAAAACGCCAACAGGAGCGGTAAACGTTCCACTGAAAGTGCCATACTCATTTGACTTGAATTTCTCCGTGGCAATTTCCTGCCCATTGACATCTCTAAAGATCACTTCAAAGCTTTTATTTTTGCGGATGTTCCAGTCCTTACCTTTTTTGCGTAAGGCTAAGCCTTTGAAGTAAATCGTCTGTCCGGGGCGATAAATTTTACG
>JBCAWW010000532.1:0-4505 GCA_038534415.1 Bacteroidota bacterium
TGTTGTAACACTTAAGACTTATATAATCTCAAAATGTTTTCACATTCCAAGAATAATATAAGCATTTCAAATGGATAGCTAATCGCTCCGTCTCATTAGTAGTGCTTCAAACGCGCCAAACGATCTAAATGGAAGTTGGTATCCCCTAAAGTTTGTTGGGCGACGCGAGCTCTTTTTAAGAAGAAGCCAATCTCTTCATCATCCGTCATACCAATGCCGCCAAACATCTGGATACCTTCATTACTGACCAATTTATAGGTTTGTCCCAGTTTAGCTTTGGCGAGGCTAGCGAGATAGGCGAGGTCTGTTTCACCAGCATCGACCGCTTGTAGGGCCTTGATCACGACAGATTTGCACAGCTCTATCTCGCAAAACATATGAGCCGCTCGGTGCTGCAAGGCCTGAAAACTGCCGATCATTACACCAAACTGTTTACGTTCTTTGAGGTAGGCGATGATCCTGTCAAAGGCTTCTTTGACGCCACCGAGCATTTCTGCGGCCAAGCCAATACGCCCAACATCCAAGACATATTCTAATAGTGAGTTTGGGCCTTCGTAGTTGTCGAGAAGTTCGGCTTTTGCATTTATAAGACTGATGTTAGCAGCATTGCGACTATCCATCATTCTTGTCCTCGTGATTTCTACTCCTGCTGATTTTGCGTTTAGAAGGTAGAGTTTTGTTTTTTGCTCTCCTTCGGAGAACGCACTCACGATTAGCTCGTCAGCTATGTTGCCATCTAGCACAAAAACCTTCTTGCCGTTGAGCAAATAATGGTCAGCGTTCGGCGAAGCCGTGGTCGAAACTGCTAGCTGATGAAAATTTGTCTCCTCGTGGGCAAAAGCGACTAAGCGTTCGCCGGAGGCTATCCCCGCTAAATGAGTTTCTTTTTGTTGCTGATTACCGCCTTTTTCGAGGGCCGTAGCTCCTAGCAAAACCGTAGATACCAAAGGGGAAGCCGTCAGCGTCCGCCCACTTTCTTCGAGGATTTGACCTAGGCCAGTATAACCAAAACCCAATCCGCCATATGCTTCAGGTATGGTCAAGGCGGCCCAGCCCATTTCGGCCATCTCGGCCCATAGTTGGGGAGAATAGCCTAAGGGCTCATTGGCATCACGTAATTTTCGTAGGGCTGCAATCGGTGCCTTTTCTTTGAGAAAATCCCGGGCTGACTCTTTGAGCATTTGCTGCTCTTCGTTTAATACTAATGGCATGATACTATTTTTGGTAGGACTAAGGCAGCCCCAGGATTCTTTTTGAAATGATATTTAATTGAATTTCGGAGGTCCCGCCCTCGATCGAATTGCCCTTGGTGCGGCAAAACATTTTGGCGAGTTCGGCATCTTCCTCCCAAGAAAGTCCGGCGAAACCATGTAAACTCATCATGGCCTCATAACGACGTTTGTTAAGCTCTGTACCATAGTATTTGAAAAAGGAAGAAAGCGCTCCGGAGGCATTGCCCGCCTTAGCTTCATCAATGGCACGCTCTATTGTCATATCAAAGATTGCTTCGTCCATCTCAAAAGTGGCGATTTCAGTCCTTAGGACACTGTCCGGCAATTGGTCCGCAAAGTCCAATTGCTCTTGCGCGATTTTGGAAAGTAGCTTAGGCTTATTGGTATCGCCTATCCCCCCTATCATTTGGCGTTCATGGGTCAACAAAAACTTCGCGATGCTCCAGCCCTTACCTTCGGTACCGATGAGGTTTTCTTTGGGCACTTTGACGTTGTCAAAGAAGGTCTCACAAAAGGGAGACTTACCGCTTATCAATTTTATCGGTCGGGTACTGACGCCTTCACTCGCCATATCGATCAACAAAAAGCTAATGCCACTATGCTTAGGGGCGTCGGGATCGGTACGAACGAGACAAAATATCCAATCAGCTTGGTCTGCATAAGAGGTCCAGACTTTTTGTCCAGAAACTAAGTAATGATCGCCTCGATCTTCGGCACGAGTTTGCAGGCCCGCTAGATCACTGCCTGCCTCTGGCTCACTATAGCCTTGGCACCACCAAATTTTGCCTTGTACAATTTCAGGCAGATAACGCATTTTTTGCTCTTCAGAGGCAAATTTTAATAGTGCAGGCCCCAACATTGAAATCCCAAAACTAAAGATCGGTGGACGGCAAGCTAAAGCCGTCATTTCCTCATTGAGCACTTTTTGTTCGAGTCGGCTGAGACCGCCGCCGCCATAGCGTTTGTCCCAAGCAGGCACAGACCAGCCTTTGGCGAGCATCCGCTCAAACCAAACTTTTTGGTCTTCGGAAACGAAATTGGCGTTTTTGCCTCCCCAGTATATATCTGTAAAACTTTTGACCGGTTGACGCATACTTTCGGGGCAATTGGCAAGGAGCCATTCGCGGGTCTCGGACCGAAACTGATCAAGTTCAGTCCGTGTAGGAGAATCTATCATAATTATGTTTTAGGCGAGTAGTTTAAGCAGTATAGGCCATAGCGATAAACTCTGCGACACAGGCAGGTTTGCTTTGACCCTTGATTTCGAAGGTAATATTGACTTTGTAGCGAGCCGCTTTGCCGTTTATATCAAAAGTCAGCAAAGAGACTCGGCCTCTGATTTCGGAATCAACAGGGGTAGCGTTCGGGAAGCGAACCCTATCCAAACCATAGTTGACGCCCATGACGGCATCAGCTACCGAATAGGTCTCATAGGCAAATTTGGAGGCCAAAGACAAGACCAAAAAGCCGTGGGCGATGGTCTTTTGATAAGGGGACTCCTTAGCCGATCTAGCAGGATCGGTATGGATCCATTGGTGATCTTCAGTAGCAGTGGCGAATTGGTCGATGCGAGCTTGGTCGATTTTGAACCATGGGGATAAGCCCAATTCTTTGCCCACCCAAGCTTGCATATCAGCTAGATGCTCAAATGGGGTCGCGTAGGCAGTTTGATTAGTAGTATCCATAATTTAGATGGGGTAAGCGCCTCCATTGGCGTGCAGGGTGATACCGCTGATAAAACCGGCTTCCTTGGAAGCGAGAAATAAGTAGGCATTGCCCATATCTTCGGGTGTGCCAATACGTCCGACGGGGATCATTTTGATGCCTGCGGCCACGACTTCAGGCGGCATACTCGCGGTCATGTCGGTTTCGATAAAACCGGGCGCCACACAATTGACAGTGATGCCATAGCGGCCTACTTCTTTGCAGAGTGAGCGTGTGAAGCCCTGAATCCCAGCCTTGGTGGCAGAATAATTGGTCTGGCCAAAGGCTCCGGCCATAGCGTTAATCGAAGATGCAGAAACAATACGTCCATAGCCAGCCGCTTTCATATGGGGCACGACTGCCTTGGCGGTGACGAAAAGGCTATTGATATTGACATTTACCACGCTGTGCCACTCATCATCGGTCATCTTCATGAAGGAGCGATCGCGGATGATACCCGCATTGTTGATCAAGATATCGATCCGGCCATATTGAGTCATGATAGCATCAACGGCCTCTTGGGTTTCTTTGCGAGAAGTAACGTCGACTTTTTGAAAAAATATTTTACCCCCTTCGGATTCTATCTTTGCGGCAGTTTCGGCTCCGCTATCGAGGACATCCCAGAGGGCAACGGTAGCTCCCGCATCACAAAACACTTTACAAATGCCAGCACCAATCCCCTTGGCACCGCCAGTAATGATGGCCACTTGGCCAGACAAATTCAGCATACTCAATATTGTTTTAGTAGTATAATATAGTAAGTTTCGATCCCTAAGTAGATAAAAATGAATTTTAGCCAGATCATATATCAGCAAAAAGGTCCCGTAGCTTGGATAACACTCAACCGACCCGAAAAGTTAAACGCATTGACGCCTGTCATGATGAGCGAATTGCGGCAGTTGTTGGAATCATTAAAAGAAAAAGAGGACTGTCATGTCGTCGTCGTCAATGGGGCGGGAAAAGCCTGGTCAGCGGGAGTAGATTTGGCCCTATTCCAGGAAATCAAGGTAGAGCCAGGCTTCAAAATGCATGAAGATGGGGTCGCGGTGATTGATCTGCTGGAAAATATGCCTCAGGTAACGATCGCCATGCTCAATGGGTATTGCTTTACTGGGGCGATGGAATTGATGCTGGGTTTTGATCTGATTGTGGCAGCGGAGGAAGCAAAAATTGGCGATACGCACGCAAAATGGGGAATACCACCCAAATGGGGCATGACCCAACGCTTGCTGAATCAAGTAGGGATGCGCAAGGCCAAAGAACTCTCCTTTACGGCCGAGGCCATCAGCGGTACAGAAGCGGCACGCATTGGCTTAGTCAATCAGGCTGTTCCCCTTGGGGAACTCAGCCACGCGGTCGAGACTCTAGTAGCAAAGGTCTTGGGCAATAGTGCCCAAACCATCGCAGCCGTCAAACAACTCTATCAGTTTGGCAATACCCACGCCTTGCCCGAAGGGCTACAATACGAATTGGACTACGAAATGCAGCTTACTGACAAAACAGATAAGCTCAAGAATTTTAAGAAAGAGATCTAAGTACTGAGTAAAAAGTAGTTAGTATTGAGAAAAC
>JBCAWW010000533.1:0-4501 GCA_038534415.1 Bacteroidota bacterium
ACCTTCTGGGTTTTTTTGAGCTATTTGGAAGGGGATTTCAAAAGAATAGTTTAAAGCTTTGTGGTTCCAAAGAATTTGACAGCGTTTGTGGTTTTGAACAAATCAAATTTCTAAAACAAACCCCTAATTTCTCTTTTCAAGGCCTAAGCTTGAGTCAGTATCAAACTCAATAGACTGTCTTAATAAATCTAATCATAAACATCATGTCTCAAACCAATAATCCCACCCCTTGGGTGCGGGTAGAGGATGCCATTGCCCGTATTAAACAAGCCGAGGCCAAGCCGCGCAAAATCCTCATCCTCGGCGCTGGCATCGCAGGCCTAAGTGCTGCTTACGAACTCGCCCGCCTCAAGCAAGGGCACGAAATCCATATCGTCGAAGCTTCCAAGCGCATTGGCGGACGGATATGGACGCATCGTTTTGGCGAGAAACCTGCAAAAGGGAAAGTAGATGATCGCCCCTACCATGAATTTGGAGCCATGCGGATTCCGGAGTGTATCCATGATTACACCTGGCATTACATCAAAGAGATGAACCTCCCGATACGAGAGTTTATCAATTTTGATCCCGAGCAAAAGTGCTGGTTTGACCTACGGGGCGAAAAATTTATCGCGCCCGATGCGAATGAGGAATTTGTGAAGCTATACCCTCAAATGTTTGACTGGGAAAAGCAGATCGTTAAGCAAAAAGGCCCTGGCGAACTATTAGGCCATTTTATCAATCCGCTTCTCGCTCAATTAGAGACAAGCGATCTCACTTGGCATTTGGTCAATGGAGAGATGGAACATCCTTATTTGCGTTGGATCGACAGCCACAGTCTGCGGACATTTTTGCTCGAAAAAGTGGAAGCGAGGCTCCTAAGCGAAGATGCTCTTGAGTTGATCGGCAACAGTCTGGCGATAGCTTCTCTCTGGTCGTGGTCTTTAAGCGCCATATTGCGGGACGCCATTACGAATAGGCCGCAAGGGAAAGGACGATTATTTGAGATTATCGGTGGACTTGATCTCTTGCCTCACACTATGGCTAAACGGATAGAAGAAAAATATCCTGATAGCGTCCAGATTCATATGGAGATAGAGGTTAAGGCTGTGGGCTTGGTCAATGACAAACCGGAGATCGAGTTGTGGGATCGGAAAGCCGAAAAAAGCGTTGAACTTGAATATGACCAAGTATTATGCACCCTGCCTTTTCCGGTTATGCGTTTGATGGCGCTTGAGGGCTTGAGTGAAAGCAAACGAGCCGCGATCCAAAACATGCAATACTCTTCCTCAACCAAAGTATTGCTCCATTGTAAAGAGCGATTTTGGGAGCAGCAAGGGATCAAAGGGGGGCGATCTATTTCAGATCGTATCAATCGGCAGACCTATTACCCTTCTGATTTTACAGGCAATGAAGCAGTAGAACTGCCAGATTGCGAACCTACTATACAGCCACTTACATTTTGGAATGTAAATACTCAAAGCAGTAGCGTACCGAAAGCCTTAGCCAAAGAAAATCTTCAAGAAGAAAGTAGGGAAGGCGTTCTGCTCGGCAGCTATACTTGGACTGACAATGCAAGACAAATCGGGCGGCTAAAAGGAGAGACCTCTGAGCATTTAGCCAGTGCAGCACTTTCTGAGCGAGCAGATCTTGTTCTCCAATTCTTGGAACGCATCCACAAGGAAGTCGCGGATCCTGATATGATCCTTGATTCCGCTTCTATGTATTGGGATCAATATCCTTGGACGCGTGGTGCCTTTGGCGCTACCCCTCCCGGCGACCTCAGCTACTACTATCAAGCTGGCCGAAAGCCAGAAGGCAATCTGTTTTTCGCTGGTGAGCATATTTCCATCGCACCGGGCTGGATTCAGGGGGCCATGGAATCAAGTTTGGCGGCGGTTGCAGAGATGCTCGAACAATCAATTACAAACTAAGCCTTGGAGCTTGGTCCCTATCCCCTTTTTACACGATTCAATTCTTTCATTTCTAATAATTCGACCCATGAAAAATCTTCTAATTTATTTCAGTTTATTGATCCTTGGTTTGGCAAGCGCTTTTGCCCAAGCACCCCAAGCCATCAGTTACCAAGCCGTCGCTCGCGACGCCAATGGTGAGTGTATTAGTGATGCTTCTATTTCGCTTCGCTTCAGTATTCGAGACGCTTCCGATAATGGACCGATTATGTATCAAGAGCAGCATATTGGCGTAGCGACCAATGCGCAAGGATTATTCAGTCTTGTGATCGGGGCCGACCCTGCATTAGCTACGGGTGCTGGTCAAGTATCTGATTTTGCCGAACTGTCTTGGGACAATCAACCCAAATGGTTAGAAATCGATATGGACCCTAGTGGAGGAGCTACTTTTGTGTTGGTTGGTAACCAACAACTGATCAGTGTACCTTATGCGCTCAGTGCTGGCAATGGTTTGCAATATTCGGCTACTAATCAAGATCAATTTATGCGCTGGTATGGCGCAAATGACAGCATCAATGGACTCATTGGGGGTACTGGCACAGGCTTGAATAATGGCGTCCTCGCTCTTTATAATAGTTTGGGGGAAGAACGAGCAGGCTTACGCTCTCAGCTAAATGGCATTGACGAATATGGTAGCTTCGTCCTTTACGGCGCCAATGGCACCCTCAATCACGCCATGAGTGTTATTAGTAGCAATGGTCGCAGTCGGGGCGCCCAATCTTGGCGAGATGATCTCGGTGCTGCTCAAGTAGAGGTCTATATCAACAATAACAATCAAGGAGTGATCGAAGCTGATGTCAAGAACTTCGTAATGGATCACCCGCTCGATCCTAACAAAGAAATCGTATACGCCTGTATCGAAGGCCCAGAAGCCGCCGCCTACGAGCGCGGAACGATACAATTAGTCAATGGCGAAGCTGAGGTAAATTTTTCAGAATCATTTTCTCTACTCGCCAATCCTAGCACCATGACTTTTGTGTTGACACCCCGCTCAGCTAGCTCGATGGGGCTGGCCGCGATCGAAGCCACTGCCACCGGCTTCAAAATCAAGGAACTCCAGCAAGGCAATGGCAGCTACGAGGTAGACTGGGAAGTCAAAGCCGTGCGCAATGGCTTCGAAGATTACCAAGTAATCCGTGAAAAGCGCGTAGACGAATTTGCAGACATCAAACAAAAGTAGGCTCCCTTGTCGTCATGCAGTACCACAAAAATTCATCTAACATGAAAGTCCTAATTACCATTATGCTCTCCCTTGGTTTCCTGCCCTTTGCTGTGGCTCAATCTCTCGGATTGCAACAGATCGGGGCCATCGGCGGAGATATCCAAGCAGGCTCAGGGCCCCAGCTGAGCCATAGTATGGGAGCGGCGGTTTATACCATCGCCGAGCAAAGCCAGGTCCGACTCGATCAAGGTATGTTTGTGCCTTGTGATCTGAAATGCACCGAGTTCTCGGATGGCATTGCAGATGATCTCTACAATAGCCCAATCATACAAATCTATCCAAATCCTACATCGGGGATTTTATCGATAGAAGGAGACTTAGATTTGATCGACCGCTATGAACTCTTTAGCCCTACAGGGCAACGCTTGGCTGCGGGTATTATAAGCAACCAACAACTTTCTATCAGTCAATTGCCAGCGGGAATATATTTCCTCCAGGTTTACAACAAACAAGCACAACTCAGCTTCGTCGGCAAAGTAGTGAAGCAATAGCAAATTTGTGTTATTTAGGAGTGCTGCTCGTACTTAGCTGCGAGGGCACTCCTTTCTTTATCCAGATCATAATTATTATCCTTATGAAAACACGATTATTATGTTTCCTACTGATTGCTGTGGGATGGCAAAGTCAATTGGCCGCCCAAGGAAAATCTTCCAAGGCACCTGATTCCTGTGAAGTAGCCGATACTAATAATTATTCAACTAAGTTCGATTTCAAAGCTGATACGATTTATCGATCCAACAATAATTATCTCCTCGCTCAGCTTGCCTTATTGGCTTATGGGACCGAAACCGAAATTGAAGCACAAATTAGGAGGTGGAATAAGCATCGCCCAGCTCAGGACACTCTCGAACACTCGGTGGTAGAAAAGTGCAAAGACCAGTTCTTGATTGTATCGGCGGATAGTTTTATCATTCTTAGTTTTCGAGGGACATATAATCTCAAAAATATTGCATCAGATCTAGACATGAAGTTGATTGAGTTCGAAGAAGGAGCAGGGCTCGTGCATCGTGGGTTTTATAAAACGATCAAAAAATTGGATAATAAAATCCAAGAGGCTTTGGAATCACATCAGCATCAGGGGGCGAAGCAACAATTATACTTGACCGGCCACAGTCTTGGAGGAGCGCTTGCCTTACTTTATCCTTTTGTCCATGAGCAGCAGATCCAATTCACTCAGATTACGACCTTCGGTCAACCCAAAGTCGGGGATCAGGGACTTATCTCCTACTTGATGAAGCAAACCCAAGCTAATGGGTTTGCAAAGGATCGCTATTTCAGACTTGTCAATGCCTCAGATCTTGTTGCGAAACTACCGACTTTTGATTAT
>JBCAWW010000534.1:0-4499 GCA_038534415.1 Bacteroidota bacterium
CTTTTCTTTTTGATGTAACTAAGGAAGATCAGATTGCTGCTGCAATCCCACAAATAGAGGCCAGTTTAGGCCCCATCGATATACTTGTCAACAATGCCGGTATCATTAAGCGAAATCCATTGGTTGAGATGCCTGCGGCTGATTTTATGGCCGTGTTAGAAGTGGATCTATTTGCCCCTTTTTTGATGGCAAAAGCAGTGGTTCCCTCGATGATTGAGCGTGGAGGGGGTAAAGTGATCAATATCTGCTCTATGATGAGTGAATTGGGGCGCGATACAGTAGGCGCTTATGCGGCGGCAAAAGGTGGCCTCAAGATGCTTACTCGCAATATGGCCACAGAATGGGCTCGCCTCAATATACAAGTCAATGGTATTGGTCCTGGTTATTTCGCCACTGAACAAACAGCGCCTCTACGGGTAGCTGGCAATCCCTTACACGAATTTATCCAAGGGCGTACCCCGGCTGGCGTTTGGGGCAAACCTGATCAATTGAGAGGAGCGGCCGTTTTTCTGGCTTCGTCAGCCTCTGACTTTGTCAATGGACATATCCTGTATGTAGATGGAGGCATCCTCGCTACTATCGGTAAACCCAAATCCTAAGGAAGCATGAAATACTACTACCTACTGCTAATTTGTCTTTTCCAATTTGCGTGTGCTGCTGGCCCCAAGGCGAGTCTAAAGTTTGAGGGGCCTAGCCTCCAAGCGGTGCCTACGCTTATTTCGCGTGCTCAGTGCGAAGCCCTGCTAGGCCCCTTGGCTCAAGGAGAAGGCGTCAGCTTTATGGACGGTGAACTCACCCTCAATAGCCAATTTGATGATCTCGATGGCGACGCGAATTGGGACGAGGCCTTGATTATACTTGATTGGCCCAACGAAATCACCCTTAGCAAAGTCCCGCTAGCACAAATTACATCTGGAGCTAGGCGCACCAATTTGCATCTCGCCAAAGTGATCAAGAAAGGGGAGGAGTATGAAGAGGTCTCCTTCGGAGAACGCATCCCCGGCACTGATACAAAAGTGACCCAGACACATTTTCAATATGAAGGCCCCGGCTGGGAAAACGACCTCATTGCCTTCCGCAACTACTTTGACGAGCGCAATGGCTTTGACATCTTCGGGAAGACAACTTCTGATATGGTCCTCTCCCAAGTCGGTACAGGCCAAAACTATCACGAGCTACGGTCTTGGGGGATGGACATCCTCAAAGTCGGCAATTCGCTCGGTTCGGGGGGGATTGCGCTGTGGTACCAGGATTCTCTTTATAGGGTAAGCGTTCCCCAAGGGGCGACCTATAAAACGATAATCGAAGGCCCAAGCCGCTCTACTTTCGAACTGCGCTTTCCGGCCATGCCAGTAGGAGAGCATACTGTAGAAGTCGTGCATACCGTAAGCATTTATGCTGGAGTCAATGGCTTTAGCAGCGAAGTGGCGGTAAGCCCCCATATAGGGGGGATGGCCCTCGCCGTCGGAATCGTCAATCTAGAAACAGAAACGTTTTTTCAAGCCAGCACGGAAGAAACCGAGGCCATCTATACCTATGGCAATCAAGCCTTTTTACATGAGCCTCTGGGGATGGGCGTGCTAGGACGTAAAGCAGATTTTATGGGTCCATATACCACAGCGGAGGAAGGCAGCGGTGTCGTTCAAACCTTTGCCAGCTTATTGAAGCTGTATCCCAATCAGCCGACTCCCTACCTATTTATCGCGGGTTGGGAAAAGAGCAACCCTAAATTTGGTACTCAGGAAGGCTTTGCGGCGATTTTGGCGGAGGAAGCCAAGCGTTGGCATTATGGCATAGGAGGTAATTGATTGATTCAATTTGTCTTTAGATTTGAGACTAGATTTGTACTTTTAGTGTGCAAACACCAAATCAATGAAACGGATCTGGATCGGTCTCAGTACGCCGGTTTTATTATTGCTAGGAGCCTGGTATATGTGGCCAAGCTTGCCCCCTTTGGTAGCAGGGCCGCTTGCCATAGATCCCGTATTTGAAACAAAAGTGCAAGGCCTCTCCTGGGAGAGAAAAGATTCCTCACAAATAGAACATATTCAAAGTATGCAGGCCGTCCATGCCAATTGGATGGCCCATACGCCTTTTGGCTGGCAGTATGCCGAAAATACGCCTGAAATCACTTTTCGCCATCGCCGAGATCACAACGGTCGCCGGGAAAAAGAACTCGTTCGCACGGCTAAACTAGCGAGAAGCCTCGGTATCAAAAGTATGCTCAAGCCGCATATTTGGTTGCGCCGTCCCAATGAGGGTAAATGGCGTTCTGATATAGAGATGCAAAGTGCTGAGGATTGGGATAAATGGTTTGCTGATTATAAAGCATTCATTCTTCACTACGCGCAGATTGCCGAAGAAAACGGTTTTGAAGCCTTTTGCCTAGGGACCGAACTTTATATCCCTAGTACCCAGCATGAACAAAAATGGCGAGAGATTATCGCTGCAGTGCGAGAGGTCTATCACGGCAAGCTGACCTATGCTGCTAATTTTTATTTGGAGTACGAGGGCATACAGTTTTGGGATGCCTTAGATTTTATTGGGGTCCAGGCGTATTTCCCACTAGTGGAACGCAAAGATCCCTCGCTCAAAGCCTTGAAAAAGGGGTGGGAACCTCATTTTCGGAGGCTAAAGCTCATGGCTCAAAAATGGCAAAAACCCATTGTGTTTACTGAAATAGGCTATCGTTCTAGCCGTGATGCTGCGATTCATCCTTGGGAATGGGAACCACGTGGTGAGATCCCCAAAGAAGAAATTTCGGGCAAAGTACAAGCTCGCTGTTACCAAGCGATGTTCGAACGCTTTTGGGACGAAAAGTGGATGGAAGGCGTCTTTATTTGGAAATGGAGTCGCGAAAATTATATGAGTAAAGAAGGCGGATATCGGCCTCGCCGAACGCCATCTCCCGTCAGTTTTGCCCCTAAAGAGGAAGCTGTCAAAGTTTTGACGCAGTGGTTCCAACCGTAAACATTCCTACGCTAGATGCAATCTTTTGTGGAAAAGCGGTTACCGAAGCTTCTTATTATTGGGTAAATTGCGCGTTCATATAGTGAGTCCATCATGCAAGAAGTATCAAATATGTCTGAGAACCTGCAGGGTTCTCAAATACTCGCGCTCGCAGAGCAGATCAAGCAAAAGATCCGCGAGGGTGAGGAAATATATAATCTGACTATCGGAGATTTTGATCCTGAGATTTTCCCAATTCCGGAGGCTCTGCGACAAGACATCGTGCGTGCCTACGAAAATGGTCAGACTCGTTATCCCGTCTCCAATGGGATGCCAGAGTTGCGCGAAGCGGCAGCTAACTTTACCAAAGAGCGAGAGGGCTTAGCGTATCCTGCCGATCAATTTTTGGTCTCTTCAGGAGCGCGTCCTTTGATCTTCGCAGCCTATACTACGCTGATCGATCCGGGCGATAAAGTGATTTATCCCGTCCCTTCTTGGAACAATAATTTTTATACACATATCGTCAGTTCTGATCGAGTAGAGATCGAAACGCATGCCGAAGATGGCTTTATGCCTACGGCTACCCAGATCGAACCCCATCTTGAGGATGCCCGTTTGATCGCGCTTTGCTCTCCTCTCAACCCCACTGGAACCACATTCACTGCCGAACAGCTTTCGGGTATTTGTGAACTCGTTCTCGCAGAGAACAAAAGACGTGGCCCCAATGGCAAACCACTCTACCTACTTTACGATCAGATTTATTGGAACCTGACCTATGGTGAAACTACTCATGTAAACCCTGTCAGTCTCCATCCAGAGATGAAGGATTATACCATCTTTATCGACGGTATGTCCAAAGCTTTTGCCGCTACAGGTTTGCGGATTGGCTGGGCCTTTGGTCCTACCAAAGTGATCAATAAAATGAAGCTGCTCCTCGCCCACGTAGGTGCATGGAGTGGTCGTCCGGAACAAATGGGCGCGGCACGTTATCTCACCCAAGAAAATCAAGTGAGTTCTTTCCTCGAAGGGATGCGTCGCCGCTTGAGCGATCGCCTCGTTTCTTTTTATGAAGGATTTCGCCAGCTAAAAAGCAGTGGGTTTCCGGTAGATGCGATTGAGCCGCAGGCGGCACTTTATCTTACTGTGAAGTTGGATCTGATCGGTAGCGTTGGGCCTGATGGCCAAAAACTCACCAATAGTAAGGAGGTTTATACCTATTTGCTCAATGAGGCAAATGTTGCCTTGGTGCCATTTTATGCCTTTGGCTTGACGGAGCAATCTCCTTGGTATCGCCTTTCGGTAGGAACCGCTCGGATGAGTGATATCCCGGTGATTTTTGAACGAATAGAAGCCGCATTGAAGCGTTTGCAGTCAGTGCCGGTTTAATGAAGGGTAGGAGTGATTGCTTGGACCAGCCCACTCCATAAAAAGGCTACGGATTGTACATAAGTGTTTTAACGGATGGAAATTAGGAAAATGTCATCCCGGAAATTGCTTGGAGCGGCGCGGAAAGCGCTTATCCGGGATCTCTACAGCTTCCCGATTTTTCC
>JBCAWW010000535.1:0-4475 GCA_038534415.1 Bacteroidota bacterium
ATCCTTCCGGCGTAGCGGTGATTTCAATCTTTCCTCCCTCTCTTGTTGGAAGAGTCATTTCCCCTAATCCACCAATAAGCCAGTTTAGATTTATTCCAAACCTCTTTATTAACTCCTGCATCACCTTTACCCTAATATCTGATTGACCAGATTCATAGGAAGCATAAGTGCTGGGATTAACTTCTAAGGCATTAGCGAAATCTTTCTGGGTATATTTTAGCGATTTCCTAAACTTCCTAATTCTTTCAAAAGGCTGAAAATCAGGCATTTGCTCTATTTATTCGAATTTATTGCGAAAATATCATTGTTTTTTATCCATATTTTCGCAAATTCACGTATACTTATAGTAGAAAATCACGAAAATCCTGCAATCTCACAACTAAAGTAGTATGAAAGAATCATTTCCAGATTACGACCTTAACAACCGTTTCGGAAAACTCCCAGGCGATGTACAAAAAAAGATCAGGCGTGCTTTTAGCCTTATGAAAGGTGGTGGTGTCCAAAGATGGCACAGGATCATGCACAACAAAGAAGTGGTTGATTTACGCGCCCATGAGTGCTTGCTCTTTATGGAACATACTGGATGTACTTTTGAAGAAATCTTAGATCCTTCAGCTGATCTATTGGAAATCTACTACGAACGTATCCATAACAAGGCTAAAGAAGAAAAAGCAAATCTCTACGGATTAACTAAAAACGTAGCCTAGCCCTCTCTCCCCCTCACATTCAATCCCTCAACAAATGGAAGGAAACATAAAATCCTTGGTGGCATTGCTATGCCATAAACTGAGCAAAGAAGATATCCAATTATTGAGCCTTGCATTAAAGGAAGTCATTACTAAAGATATGGGTTTAGCCATGATCGGTATGAACCGATTGTGCTTTGGCAAATTCATGGCGCTCTGTAAGATCGAGGACGAACTAGTAAAACGCACAAAACAAGGAAACCCGAAGGCAGATCCTTTATCTGTTGAGAATGCAGTTCCTGTCGGCCAAGTCGATGGGACTGCATCTTTTGATTATGAGCATGTAGCTGTGTTCGATTTCCCGCCTTATTACATCTCAAAAAACAGTTACTCAAATGAAGCCTAGACATTATTCCTGGCGAACGCTCTACTCTGGCATGTTTCAAAACATGATGCAGCGTATCGAGGCGCACAATGCGCTATATCCCACTCGAAAAGAATTGATCACAAATAGATCCATCAATAGAGTCGGTGGTCAGTATCCAGGCGCAGCCGATCTAAAGCTGATTGGCATTACTACCCGATCGATGGGCTATCCTCGCCGGATCAAAGCCGGTGAGATCGAGACAGCCCAAAACTTACTGAAATTGTTTTGCCAAGAAGTCGCTAACAAAATCAACCGAGGTAGCACGATGGTCACTAATGCCTTTCATGCCAACGGCAGGAAGGCCAGAGACGCCAAAGGATGCGCTAATGGTGCAAACCGACACTTGGGTAAGCTTGTTAGCTGTGGCGTCCTCCTGGGCCATGCAGCGAAGCCAGATAGCCCAGTCTATTATAAAGACTTTGAGCAGCAAAACGGCAAAGGGGTAGGCTGTGTTCCATTTAAGAAGTTTGGCGGCAAATACGGCGACTATACCCTGCTATTTGCGCATGATTTGGTCAATGTGGACAACCTACCCGAAGGCGTTGGCTATATGCCCCATGTCACGATGGATGAAGCAGTGCCGCCTTATACCCCCATGCTCAAACGCGCTAGCAAGGAGCATAAGAGTGAAAATTTCAAGGTATCTCACTCAGATGGGAACCCCACTAATGAACTAATTACGAATAAGGTATCGCCTTTGGCTGTGGAAAACGGTGATCCGCGATCGATCGGAGATTTATTGGTGATCGGAGTTTCCAAAGGCGATGTTTCTATCAAGCCTCTGCCGAGGGCTTCAGATGGCAACCACCCGAAAGCAGGAAATCCACGCCAAAAATCACAAGCGCGAGAAAAAATAAAGAAGAAAAATTCCGCGCCGCGCGCTCAATTCGCGCATTATGTCATAGGAGAGGGCGCAGGACGTGCTTTTCGAGAGCTAATGACCAGTGGCCAGATTGTATTGGCCTATGCAGTAATGATGATGCAGGGATTTGTAAAAAAGATCGCCGACCGCCAGGGTATGATCTTGGTCGAATCGGAGATCGATCGAGGAATAGAGAAATGCATCGAAATTGTCTGGAATATCCCTGAAGATCAGCGATCGGATAAAGTTGATCTGCTACTCCATATCATCGATCACATGGGAGATTGGCTGGAATATCGGCTAAATCAAGGCGATAAGGCCTATATCCCGATTCCATCCGTCTGGTTTGATCGCAAGGCGAAATCCAATATCTGGAAAGCGTATCACCGGTATTATCTCAAATACCGTGAACAGGGTCAAGCGTTCCGCGATGCGGATCTACTCAGAAAAAAAGACCAATCATACGATCCAACTCAGGATAAGCAGAAAGCGACCCAAAGTCTCTTGCATGAATACGCCTTCCTATTGAAGCGATTCCAGATGCACCGGCACCCAACAGACAGCCGTATTAGATCCGCTGGTATCGACCGAGCCGCAGCCCTCTTTAGGAAAATGCTGCAAGATCGCAGAGCTCCTATTAGAGATTTGATAGACGTAATGGCATGGTATATCACCAGTGATAGCCAATCAGCAAAGTTTTGGCGTGAAGAAGCCGGTATAAAAGGCTTGCGGTCATATAGCGGATTTGTCAAGCATTTTGACAAGATGTTTGAGCAGATGACTAGCGAAAAACAACGCATAGTCGAATCAATGAAGGCGAAGAAATTTCAAAAGCGACTGCATGAGTACAGAATCAAAAAAGGATGGTAAGCCCAAAGGCTCACACTTCAGCCTATGGGTGCTTTGGAAAAGAGAATTTCGCCAGACTCAAAAAGGAAGCTCAACCTTCCATAATGAGTTTTCAGGAAATAGACAGCGATCGTCCCAGCTTCGCCATACACGCAAAAGCTTTGAACGATATGTGAACAGTGGCCGAATACTGCAGGCCAGAATATTCGAGCAACCAGGCAATAAGACCATTGATAGTTGGAGAGAAGCTTTTAAGAACAAACCAAATGACAATCAAAGTTAGATGGACCCATCATAGCATGGATGTATTGCTTCAGGCTTTGAATGGAATGGATAAGATTCAATTTGAAGATTCTGAAAAGCGGAAAATGTACTTGAGCATACGGGACGAATTAGAGCCTCGCATAAATGCCAAGAAGCGAAATGATACTTATAGCCCTCGACTTAAAGTTCATCAAGCACAAGTAATTGTATTTGCCTTGACGCATTCGCCCCTAAGTCATGTTCATAACCCGCTTTATCCGAACAGCCTTAGCCGACTCATGATCCAAGACATTCAACCAAAGCTTTAGTGATGCCAAGCTACAAATCTCAATCCTTGAGTAGAGCACGCCGCTACTATCTGCATGGTCAGATCCGGCACGAGCTCGGCTTAAGGCTCCATACTAAAAGCCGGACGGTATTCATTCCTAGCTCATTCACTGATCGAGAGCATAAATACCTAAAAGAATTACAAGCCAATGGATATGCCCTTCAATTATCCATCGATTCATAGAAGCACACAAAATCAATCATTATGCAACAGAAAACGAGAATCATATTAGCCACCGTTGCCAGCCTAGAGTTGGTCATTTTTTCGGTCATGATCCTGATCCAATCCCTCAAAGAGTATAAGCTAGAAGCCTGGTTTATCGCCATGGGAGTAGTCGGTGTTTCCGGCATTTTCCTTGCTGCCCGATCAGAATTCCGTTCCACCCCAAACCAATAATACCATGATTTTGAATCTTTTGCTCGGAAAATATGGAACTGCTAGGATGAAGATTATGATCGTATTCTTGGCTTGCGCCTTGATCGGATTTTCCGTTTTGGTTTCCGGTGTGATCGCCTATTTTCGTTCCAATTTAGAGTCAGTTTATGTCTCAAGTGGGATATGGCTAAACGGAATTTTGTTGGCGGCTCAAATCGCCCTCATTATCCAGAACATAGTCAAGCGAAGAAGGGGGGAGCTCCTGCAGACGCCAACTCAAAAGGCGAACGCACTAGTCATAGAAAGCGGCTATGAATACCAAGATTTTGATGAAAGCCGCGATCTTGATTTGCATTCAGATGTAATATGGGATACGAGCGATAAGCCTATCCCTTTAGACAAGATCCTCCATCATAAAGACGAGTTTAGCTATCAAAGGCTCTACGTTCAAAAGAAGCTCTATGAAGGGCTGGGCAATGAGAATGCAGCGCACATCATCCGCAATCTATTTAAGCCCTGGACAAGAAACACCTATTGGGTAACACATGAACGGGAGCTCAAGCTAGTCAAAGGCAAAGATGCTCCTGGCTGGAAGCCATCTTCTGAACGCAACTCCTCCCCTACTAAACAGAAAAACCCCAAAAAGGCTGTACCTGCCTAGAGGTACAGGTACAGAGGTACAAT
>JBCAWW010000536.1:0-4471 GCA_038534415.1 Bacteroidota bacterium
TCGACTTGTTGTATATTCAGTGCTCATAAATCAAACTTTTTATGCGCACTGAATATACAACAAGTCGAGCCCTTGTTCCCCTAAAAAAAAATTAGGATAAACCGTAGTCTATCCTAATTTCAAAATATCATGTATCTCTATTGCTTTCTAGCCGAGTTCCTTGCCGACTTTCATCAATAGATCTTTAGTGGCATGAATTCCAGCGTATTCGTCCAAATCGCTGCCTTCGTATTCGATACCGATGTAGCCTTTGTAGCCTGCGTCTTTGACGATTTTTAACATCTTGCGATAATCCGTCTTGGTTTCGTCGCCATTGGCGTCAAAGTTGTGGCTCTTAGCACTTACTCCTTTGGCATAAGGCATAAATTGCTCCACCCCACGATAGCGATCATATGACTCTCCGGTCTCACGATCGATGATAAAGTTACCAAAGTCAGGCAGCATACCGCAGTTAGGCATATTGACAGATTTGATCACATTGCTCATCCAATCACCATTTGAGGAGTAACCACCATGGTTTTCAACAATCACATTGATATTGTAGTCCTTGGCAAAAGTCGCCAATCGACCCAATGCATCAACAGCTGCAGCACTTACCTCATCGGCGCCTGCTTGACCGTAGGCATTGACGCGGATAGAGTGGCAACCTAAAAACTGTGCTGCTTCTACCCATTTGTAGTGATTTTCGATGGCAGTAGTACGTTCCCCATCATCGACAGCGCCTAAGCCCCCTTCGCCATCAATCATGATCAAAAGCGATTTGACACCATTGTCATCTGCGCGGGTTTTGAGGTCCAGCAAATAGGCTTTGTCTTCGGCCTTATCTTTGAAAAATTGGTTTACATATTCAACCCCATCGATGCCAAATTCATTTTTGGCAATAGCAGGGAAATCGAGATTGGTGATCTTGCCTTCAAATAGTGTTTTGTGCAGGGACCACTCAGCGAGCGAAATGCTAAAAAACATGCTGGCGGCATCGGCAGCCATATCAGCATCAGCCATCTTGGCATCAGCTTCGGCCGTATTTTCGCTTGCACAACTATTGAGTAGCCATGGACTCAACACCAGGCCTGTACCAGCCAAAGCGCCACTTTCTAAAAATTTTCTTCTTTTCATCGTAGTAGTTTATTCAAAATAATAGTCAAGGTCAATTTACTGAGGAGGATGCACAAAAATCCACTGCATGCCAAATACTTCTGCATTTCCTTCTGCTGCTCCCTGATCGCTCACTACCAAATATAAGTCATGAATACCTTCTATGCTTGAAATAGAGAGCTTTTGGGTATTGAATTGATTGTTGGCATTGTTGGGGGCTAAAGTCGCCAGCAAAGCTCCGTCAGGGGCATCTAGCCTAATCTCCAATTTTGCATCCTTGAAAGCGGTACGATAGCGTAGACTTAGTTCAGTGATTGCGGTGAGGTCAAAGTTTGGCATGATCGCCACCGCTTCTGGACGGAGGGCGGCATACCGAATATTTTCAGGACGCTTGGTGCGCATATTGACGTTTTTGCTAGCGATTTCGTCCATTTCGCCAAAAGACACCTCCGGTGAACGCAGCGTATAACTTTCGTAAACATCCAATGGTCCAATCTCTTCGCCCCCCTTATCTTGATAAGAAATCTGCAAGGTATAGGTACTCCCCTGCCCCAGGCCTTGGTGTTCATTAAAGTTAAGTGTCCCTTGAGGATCTAGGCTTGGAGGCAAAGGTTCATCGCTAGCCAAAGAAAGGAGGTAAACAGTCATCTTCTCAGCTTCGGCTTCGGAAACCTGAGCTTGCGCTGGCATGGCATTGGCGCCCCAAACGCCACTACCGCCTTTGATGATTTTCGAAATCAGGTATTCGACCTTATCCTCCTTTTCCTGATACTTTTTGGAGACATCTTGATAGCTAGGCCCTACTACAAGTTTATCTACAGCATGACAGGCAATACAGCCATATTCACCAATCAGATCTTTGCCCGCTGCAATCAAACTGGCATTGGCCAGCGCGGCGTGATCTTGAGCTTCGATGGTGCGATCTTCACTATTGTTGAGGTAGTTAAAAGAAATCGCAACGGCGCCTTCTGCTAAGGTTCCTTCGGCCAAGCTACCATCTTCCTGATCAAGCACATCAATTTGATATTGCATCGGTCTTTCTCGCCAGAAGAAAGTTTTGTTGCCTTCTAATTGCGCATTGATCAGGGGAGGCTCATTACCTACTTGGATTTCGACTGAGCGTTCGCCACGGGCGCCCTCTGCATCTCTCACCTCTAGGCTTACTTGATAGACGCCTGCTTGCTCAAAAGTATGACTAGCATTGATCCCATTTGCTTTGGCCCCTTCGGGGAACGTCCAGCTGTATTGCAATGCATCACCTTCATCATAATCAAAGGATTGGTCCGCAGAAAAATTAACGGTCATAGGGGCCGCGCCAATCAGTTTATCAGCCACAATTTCAGCATTCGGAGCGCGGTTTCCAGCCTTATAATCTATGCGAATGAGGCGAGCGTCTTTGTTTTTGGCAAACCAACGAGTACCATATTCAAGGATATACATGGCTCCGTCCGGCCCAAACTCCATGTCCACAGGACTAGAAAGTTTCAAATTTGGCAAAAAGGGTTCTATCTTTTCTAGATCACCATTTTCGGCCATCGTAACGGCAAAAATCCAATCGCGCATGAAGTCATAAATAAAGAGCTTGCCATCATAATAAGAGGGAAACTGGCTCTCTGTTCCTTCAAAAAGGTCATGATAAAAAACCGGTCCGGCCATAGCATTACGGCCGCCTTCTCCCACAATCGGGAAGTCAGGAGAACTCACATATGGATACCAGATAAAAGCAGGCTGGGCAGGCGGCAATTCTTGTTTGCCAGTATTGTTTGGTGAATTGTTGATAGGCTTAGCCGGATCATAAAATTCACCCAATGATTGATCAGCAAAGTTGACTTCGCGATAAGCATAATTATTACCGACAAATAAGGGCCAGCCAAAAAAGCCAGCTTCTCTTGCTTGATTGACTTCGTCATAGCCACGTGGGCCATGCTCCCCATTTACCCGAGCATCAGGCCCGACTTCTCCCCAATACAAATATTGAGTTTTAGGGTCGATGGAAATTCGATAAGGATTGCGACACCCCATAACGTATACTTCTGGACGCCCTTCTGAGCCATCGACTGGAAATAAATTGCCGGCGGGAATTTCATATGCGCCATCGGCCGTAGGGCGTATTCGCAAGATTTTTCCTCTTAGGTCATTGGGGTTTGCAGAGGACTTTTGAGCATCCCAAGGACTGCGTCCAGGTTTTTCATTGATCGGTGCATAGCCAGTCTCAAAAGGATTGGTATCATCTCCAGTAGAAAGGTATAATAGTCCATCAGGTCCAAATTGGATTGAGCCTCCCGTATGGCAGCACTCATCACGCTGTACCGGAACCACCAACATGACCTTTTCAGATTTCATGTCCAGCTTATCATTTTCAAATTTGAAGCGAGACAAATGTTGGATCGGCTCATCCCCCTTGGGAGAGTAATAAAGGTATAGGTAACTATTTTGCTCGAAATTTGGATCAAGCGAAATTCCCATTAGGCCATCTTCAAACTTGGTATGGACATCGATTTTTCCCGCGACCGTAATTTTACCAGATTCAGGATTGTAGAGGTTCAACTTTCCTTTACGTTCGGTAAAAAGCACTTTCCCATCGTTTAGCACATGCAGTTCAGAAGGCTCATTGAGGTTATCGCCCAAGACTTCCATGACAAAGCGTTCATCATCCGGCACTCGCTCAGTCTTTGCTTTGCTATAATCTAGGGCAAGGTTTTCGCCTATGGCGTATTGGATGCCGCCTAGGAGGTGCGCCAAAAATTCTTTTTCAGCAAAAGTTTCATCGGTATGGCCAAAGTTGGTGTACCAAGCACGGCCTCCATCATAATCATGATACCAAGACATCGGATGAAAATCTCCATTTTCGCCTCCTTCATAGCTGGTTTCATCTATTTCGATGAGGGTATTGACATCAGGATTGATGGTTTTGAAATTGTAGAACTCATCTGTTCTCACCCATTCGTCATTGAGATGGGAAGTAGAAATATGCGTCTTATTTACCACCTTCATGGTCCCTTTTAGCACATTGGGTTCATTGGGATGGCTTTTGAAATAAGCTCCGACCAGCTTCCCGTACCAAGGCCAATGATATTCGGTATCGGAGGCAGCATGGATCCCGACGAATCCGCCACCAGATTGAATGTAGCGTTCAAAATCAGCTTGCTGGCGATAATCAAGTACATTTTGGGTAGTGTTGAGAAATACCACCGCACTATACTTTGCCAAAGACTCTTCGGTAAAAAGAGCCGAATTTTCGGTTGTATCGACTTTAATATTGTTCTCAGCACCTAATTTCATCAAGGCCAGCTGTCCGGCTTCTATTGACTGATGGCGAAAGCCTTCTGTTTTGCTAAATACTAGGAGCCGCTTCTCGGAACGCTTGTTTTGACAG
>JBCAWW010000537.1:0-4453 GCA_038534415.1 Bacteroidota bacterium
GATTGGACCGAAAACATGAAAAGTCAAGCTCCTTTGGAAGAGACCTATCAACAAAATATTTGGGATCGCTATGTAGGAGAGGATATAAATCGCGAGACACTATTACAATGCAACTAAAGCTACGCTATATCTGCCTTTGTCTTTGCTTGGTGTGGGGCTATCAGCCTAGTCTATGGGCTCAAGCCCAAAACTGCGCGGAGATCTTGATCGGTGCCCAAGAAGCCTTTGATCGAGGCGATCCTTTTACGATGCCCAAAATCCTTGAAGAGCAATGCCTAGAGGAATTTAACTGGCTGCAAAAGGTACAGTTTTATAGACTTCTGACGCTTAGCTATCTCTTTCAGGAAGAGGAGGCCAAGGCCCGTGAATCCATGCAAGCCTTGCTCAAGTTAGATCCTGAATATCCCTACCGACAGGATGATCCCGTTGAGTGGCGCAATCTATATAATGATCTTAACCCAAGGCCTTTCATGGCGCTGCGGACTCAAATTGGGGTAAACGGAAGTTTCCTCCGAGATCTCAATACTTATGCCACAGACAATACTCTCGAACCCATTAGCAATATCAATCGCAGCCCAGGTTTGGGGTATCAGATTGCCCTAGGAGCAGATTTTTTCTTACGGTCCCGACAAGACAAAAATATTCCCAGTATTCAGCGTATCAAATGGGAGCTTGGTACAGAGCTTAGCTTTCAGCAGAACGCTTACCGCTTTAAACATACCGCAGCTCTCAGTACCCTCACTCAGGCCAATGCTCGCTTCGCGGAACTCAGCTTCCGGGAAGTACAACAATGGTTTACTGGTTCGATTTGGTTGCGCTACAACATTACGAACTCCTCGATAAATGTTGGGAAAACGGGCAAGATATTTCCATTTGCCTATGCTGGTTTGACAGGGTTTATGTCTAGTTATATTAGAGTAGATGAGCTGAGTAGGATCACCTTAGGTCCCAATGGTCAGCAGAGTGCGGCATCCATTACCGATCCATCAGTTGTAGTACTCAATCAAGGTCAGCGGGAGCGTTACAATATAGGCGTTCCGCTTGGAGTCGGTATCGCCTACAAAAGACGAATCCACTATTTTCAATTTGATTTCCGCACCAATATTGGCCTAACCAATATCGTCAATCCTCAAAACCGATATTACCGCGGTCCGCTGCTCTATCGTTTTGGCTATGTAGACGCGGATCTTAGCCTCAATCTTCTGACTATTTCACTTAGCTATCGTTATGCATTCTACAAAACCAATTAGCACCACCCTTTTCATTTTGGCGGGCTTGCTGATTTTTTGCAGTGCCTGCGAACGCTTCATTCCCCCTCCTTTACAAGGAAAATATTACGTTAAACTATTTGGAGGAAGAGAGCCTGATCAAGGTGCAGATGTGATCCCACTCCCAAATCAACAGGGATTTTTACTTCTAGGCACGACCAACTCATTGGGAGGCTCTGACGCTGATATTTTATTGCTGCAAACGGATTTAGAAGGCAATCAAACCAGCGAGTTCAACCTCAACTTAGGAGTTGATCAAGGGCGAAGCTTATCGGCAAATCCCGATGGTAGTGGCTTTTACATTGGTGCGAGCACGCTACAAAACGACAATCAAGATGCATGGGTTTCAAGCCTAGACTGGAATTCGAGTAACCCGAACTGGAGTCAGGTCCTAGGATCTCCTGAGGGGATGGAATCCATTGTACAGGTTTATGCCACCAGTGATCAACATCTCTTAGTATTGGGGAGCAGCACCCAAGTAGATCCCAACAAAAATGGAGGCAATGGGCAAGCTACTACGGGAGATATCGCTGACATTTGGTTAGTCAAACTTAATGATCAAGGCCAGCTGCTATGGGAAAAACGCTATGGTTTCAATGGATTTGACGCAGGAGTTTCCATACAAGAATATGCAGGAGAATATTATCTCCTTGCTACTACTGACTTCCCCGCTCCTTCCCCCCAGGCTCAAGTCCCCCTCCTGATACGTCTCAACTCTGAGGGCAATATCATAGATAGGCTGGTTTTAGAGCACGGAGGGAGCCAATTATTACCAGCAAGTTTTGCCATCGAGCCTAATGGAGATTGGGTGATTTTAAGCACTTCTTTTGATGGCTTAGCCCAAACCAATCTTCAAAAGGTGAGTCGAGATTTAAAAAATGTGAATGAGATTAGCCTGCCGCAGACCGACAACTGGGCAGAAGCACGTAAGCTGATCCAATTGCCCAATAATGAAGGTTACATGATCGGAGCCCTTCAAAGAAGCCTAAGCGGTGCACCAGCAGACATTATCGTACGGAGACATGCTGGTGATGGTAGCCTACAATGGGAAAATCGATTTGGTTATACCGGTGCTGACGAATTTGGGGGAATCATTTGGTTAGGAGATGAATCCTTTCTTCTGAGTGGTACCCTAGAATTTGCTAACGATAACACCATGGCCTGTTTGATCCGTACCCAACAAGACGCCTCAGGAAATGTCGGCCCTTAAATCAAGCCTTATGATTAGAATCAAAACGCCTGTACTCATATTATTTGCTTGCTTTTTGGCCCCTTTATTTTCTTTTGGCCAGAACCTCACGGTAACGCTCAATATCGATCAGCAAATAAGCTGCAACGGAGGTAATGATGGTATCATTAGTGCAGTGGTTAGTGGCGAAGCGGCTCCTGTTTTATTCAGCTGGTCCACAACTGAGACTACCGCTACCATCAATAATCTAGCTTCCGGAACTTATACCTTAATGGTAACTGATACAGCCGCCGGCCTTATGGTTAATGTCTCCACTACGCTCAATGATCCAGCGGCTATAGTCGGAACCGCCACAAGCACGAATGCAGGTTGTGTCGGAGGTACCATAACGGTTACCGCCACCGGAGGCACAGGTAGCGCCAGTTTTAGCTATGCCTTAGACGGAGGGACGCCCCAAAACAGCACTGAATTTACCAATGTAGCAGTGGGGCTTCATACTATCGAGATCACTGATGCGAACGCATGCAGCTTTTCTTTTAATGTAACGGTTGCCAATAGCACTGGCCTAGCCGTCGATACGGTACAAACAACGCCCGCTGATTGCAATGGCCAAGGCGGTAGCCTGACCATTACTTCTCTGGGAGGAGTCGGCGCAATCACCTATTCGATAGATGGGACAAACTTCAATACTAGTCCGGTATTTTCTGGCCTAAGCTCAGGTAATTATACCGTAACGGTTAGAGATATTTTAGGGTGTACCGATACTCGGAACGCTAATATCGGTACGGATGGGGTTCAAATTGTTAGTTTTAGTCAGACAGACATCTCTTGCAACGGGCAGAGCGATGGCACAGTAATTCTAAACGTTGCCGGAGGGCAAAACTACTCTTTCTTCAATGGTCTCACTTCCAACCTAAATGCCTCCTTTACGGGTTTAGGAGCAGGTATCTATACGCTTAGGGTTACAGATAGCAATGGCTGTGAAGATACAGAAACGATCACCCTCAGCGAGCCTCCGGCATTGCTCATCAATAATTTGGTTTCCGTAGATCCTGCCTGTAGCGTAAACAATGGCTCGATAAGCATAAATGCAGTAGGAGGGACTCCAGCCTACTCTTACCAACTCAATGGCGGCACGACTAGCCCCAACCCTACTTTTACCAATTTAGGACCGGGGACCTATGTCCTTAGTGTCCAAGATGCCAAGGGTTGTAGCGCGTCTAGAGGAGATACCTTGACTACCCCTACTACCCTTGTGATCAATAATTTGACCGCCACCCCAGTTAACTGTAATGGAGGAACCGATGGAAGCATCAGCTTAGACGCGAACAATGCACCAGGCCCCTATACGGTAAGCATCAATCAAATCGGCAATCCAACTGCTATTCAATCCTTTCCCAATATTGCCCCTAATACCACGGTACTATTTGATAATCTTGCTGCCGGGACCTACGCTATCAGTGTCATTGATGCCAATGGTTGCGAATTAGTCAATACTGCCGAGCTGCTTCAACCTAATCTCCCTATTGCGATTGGGCTCATTCAGAGTCAAAGTCAAACGTTGATCCCCTGCTTTAACGCCACAACTGGTCAACTGGGACTACAAGGCGTGGGAGGTAATGGCAATTACAGCTTTGAACTCTATAATGCTTCCGGCATCCTTAACAATTTGGCGGGAGATACGATCAGCTTCGCTGGTTTGGGAAGTGATATGTATGGAGTTTTGTTGACCGATAGCAAAGGCTGTAAGGACAGCAGTAGCTTCGATATTACTCAAGTAGGAAGACCTAGCATTGATTTTAATATTCAAGACAGCTCCTTGTGCAATTTTCAAGATGCGGTGAACTATGTTGGAGTCGGTATTTATGCAAACGCGCTATTTACCGATGACAACAATATTGTTAATAATGGAAGTTTGACCCCAAACTTTCCCAATCTGCAAAGTGATTCTATCATAGAAGTCTATATTAATAGAGGTATCGACTCCATTGATATA
>JBCAWW010000538.1:0-4448 GCA_038534415.1 Bacteroidota bacterium
TCCTGCTAACTCGTACAGGGTTTTGTATTTCATGCAGTCATTTTTTCGCCAACGAAGTCTTATCAAGACCGTTTCGCCTTCCACTTTCCGAAATTCTGCGTAAAAGTCTATAGTGTCTGTACCTCCGGTGAACGCATTTTTGTACTGCACCTTTGCTAGGCCATACACTCTCAGCACGCCCGCTACTTCCTGATGCTTAGTGATTTTAAAGCCTTTAGTATAAGTATGTGCACATTCGTTGCATTCGCAGCCTTTAGGGGGATGAATCTTAAGCACATGGGTACGTAAGGATTCGTCCAGCAAGCGTTTTACTTCCTCCGTTGAGTTTTGAGCGTTACCGAGAAGGGGAATAAAGAACAAACAGATTAAAAAATAAGCTTTCATAAATTGGTAATTAAGAACTTTTACAAGCATTTGTTACCGATTATTCAAAGCAGATGCCACCTCTGGATTCCATATTTTACAAAGCCAAGCGAAATCTAACATAGCTTAGATCTACGATTTTTAGCAAGCCTAAAAATTGAAAGTCCAACCTGAAATCGATATATTCGTATATAAACCAGCGTTTAAACAGAATAATCTATGTCGCTGCAAAAGTTCTCAGACGATAATCCACCCGAGCAAAATCCAATCTCCGATATCGCCAATATCCCAATCATGGGAGCATTGGATGGCATCACCGGTATGATCCGGGAGGGCATTGTCTGCTTTGACGAATACCGCGAAGGTAAGATTACCCAATCCGAAGTTATTGATCGTGTGTATGGTAAGGGAGTGCTTTATGGCTCACGTACCTTTGCTGCCCTCTCTTTTAAAGAAGGGGCAAAGGCTGTAACCCAAAAACTCGGGGCCGAATGGCTCAAAAGACTCACCCGATCCAATGCGATGACTTCTATAGCTTATGGCTTAGTTGACCAAAGTATTGATACTTATAAATACCAAAAAGGCGACCTCAATGAGGTGCAGTACAAAGTTTCCACAGTCAAAAATGTGGGCAGCACTGGTGGAGCCATTGGAGGTATTGTTGTCGGTACAATGATTGGCTCTATCGTCCCCGGACCCGGTACTATGTTAGGAGGCATGCTCGGCGGTATGCTAGGTGGTATGTACGGCGCCCAAGGCGGCCAAAATGTGGGAGAAATGGTCTTCGGGCCTGATCCAGATAAGGATGAAAACGATAAGGAAGATCCCACTAAGTACATCCATATTGATATTGACTAATAAAAATATTCATATTGACCATAAAGCCTTCGCTAATGCGAGGGCTTTTTTTATCTTCCGGCCATGAATCCTGGCGAAAAAGGCTGGCTCCATAAATTTGTTGATTTCAAACTGCGGCAATTCCAAAAATTGCCGCAAGAAGAGCTGTATACGCTCCAAAAAATCAAGCAATCTATCAATAGTCAAGAATACCTTTATCATCTAATTCAGCCCACTGGCTTGATGTACGGCCATCCTATACGTTTTATAGAAAAGCATCACAGGCGTTCCAAGAATTGGTCTGAAAAAGACAAGATCAAGGTCTTAATGGCCGAAAGCTATCTGAGTCTAGGCCTCTATTATCGCTATTTAGAAAATCCTTATATCCCCCAGTCTTTTGAGTTAGGCATTACTGATATACGCGATTTTTATCAACAAAACTTCGCCCGCTATGCCCGCCCACCCAGAGGCTTCTTCAGTCGCTCTGCCTCTACCGTCGATCAGATTGAATATATCTTTGATCAACGGATCAGCATCCGATACGACTGGCGCAACTTCTGGACCAGCTTTTTTCATAATAGCCTCCTATTTTTTGACCTCATCTTTTTTAGCGAGTGGCGCGACGGCAACCATCAGCTGCCCAATGAAAGTTTGAAGCAAAGACGCCAAAGCATGCGTTTCAAAATCTTGGAGATTATCGCCGCGGCTGCTCATGCCGATCATAAGGTCTATCCCGAGGAGAGAGAGGTTTTTAATTATTTTCTCAACTCTGCTCACCTGCCTGCTCCCCTTAAGCGCAAAGCAGAAGGTTTTTTTAAAAATGGACTGAGATTGGATCAAATAGATCTTTCTGATATCAATAGCTGGCTGCTTAAGAAGTATTTTTTGGAACTCGCGATCCTAACTTCCTTTTCCAATCGTGAAATTTATCCAGAAGAGCAGGCCTTCTTAGCCGCTCTCACGGATCGTCTTGACCTCAAATCTTCCGAATTAGAAAAAAGCCTGCTTACCGTAAGAGACTTTGTGGACCAATACTGGGAGGATGTCCACTATCTCCAGATCAAGCAAAATTATCGCATCCTCTCCGAAAGAGTGATTAGGCAGATGCGAATTCTGGTGCGCAAAAATCAAAAGCGCATTATTAAAGAGATTCAAGAGAGCCGAGAACTAGTGGTACTTTTGCAAAAGTCTACACGTAAGCCCCTGACTGCCAAAGAAAAAGAAAAGGTTCGCACCCAGCTCCTAGATATTTTAAGAGCGATTCCAGCTTTCGCTATTTTTATGCTACCCGGCGGCTCTTTTACCCTACCCATCCTACTCAGGATTCTTCCTAAAAACATATTATACCCGAGCTCGTTTAGAGATCAAGACGAGGAGGAAGATGATATTTAAGACAAAATGCTAAAATCCTATCTGCTTCACATAGATCAAATAGTCCAAGAGAGTGAGGACGCGATCAGCCTACACTTCAAACAACCTCCAGTAGACCGGATTTGGTATAAAGCCGGCCAATACCTGACTTTTCGATTTGAGATAGAAGGCCAAGAATATATTCGTTCCTACTCCCTTTCTACCGCGCCTCGATTAGACGATACTTTAGCCATAACGGTCAAGGCCGTTAAAGGCGGTATTGTTTCAAATTATCTTCTTAAAAACGCGCATCCCGGTATGGAAATGGAGGCGAGCCGACCCTTGGGACGTTTTTTTATAGAAAACAGTGTCAAGGAGCAGCGCAATATTGTCTTGATGGGAGCGGGCAGCGGCATTACTCCTTTGTATTCAATACTACGCTCTACTCTATTCAATGAGCCGCAAAGTCAGGTCAATCTTTTTTACGCCAATCGTCAGCCAAATTCTGTAATCTTTAGAGATGAGTTAGCAAGGCTAGAGCGGATTTTCAGGGGTCGTTTCCGCCTCGCGGAACACTTCTCTCACTCCCAAGGACGGGCGACAATTGATACCATCGCAACATTTGTCCAACAGTTGCCCGAGGCTGGAAGCAGTAGTTTTTTCCTATGTGGTCCCGAAGATTGGATGCAGATGGTCAAAGACGGATTGAAGCGTTCGCGAATAGCGGCAGAAAATATCTACGAGGAAAGCTTTGCAATCCCCGAAAAAGAGCAAAAAGCCCAGCTTCCTGCCAGCGGCCCCAGTCGAGAGGTGGAGGTTCAGGTCGGCGATCAACATTTGCGCTATAAGGTCCCTGCGGGAACGACCATTCTCGATGCTGGATTAGCGCAGGGGCTAGAAATTCCGCATAGTTGCAAGGCGGGCACTTGCGCAGCCTGCATGGGGAGGCTACTCTCTGGGCAAATCAGTATGGATAACAATGAAGCCCTCCTTGAGTTTGAAGTAGAACAGGGGAAAGTATTGGTTTGCCAATCTCACCCCGAAACAGATGATGTAAATATCCGCATTGGGTGGACCTAATCGATTTAAATGAAAATAGAAGTAACCGATACCAACGGCCAAAAGCGCCAATTAGAGATACAGCAAAATCCCTCAGGCAATTTGATGGAAATCTTGACGGAGGAAAACTTTGATGTTCCTGCTATTTGCGGCGGTATGATTAGCTGTGGTACATGTCATGTGCACATTTTAAGTGGCTACGACAATTTAGAGCCGCCTGAAGAAGACGAAGCCTTTTTAGTAGAGAGTTTGGACAATTTTCAAGAAGGCAAGAGTCGCCTTTCATGTCAGGTCTTTTTGACAGACGAATTGGACGGTGCTGTCATCAAAGTAGCCTCCGATTAGTTTTCTAACTCAGCAGGCGTAGAGAGGCCCGAAAAGGGCGGCATGAAGCTTTTATAAACTTCGTTGAACGCATCGGCTCCTTTCTTTGTCAAAGAAGCTCTCACAAAGCTATATAGCAATTCGAGATAGTGATCTACCTTGCCCTCATTGGCTCCGGTATAATACAACTCTGCATCCATAACCCAAAGGTTTAAGATCATCAGGAAGTTGTGAACGATCATGTCGTAATGTCCGTCGCGGCGTTCCTCTTTGAGGTAACCCTCCTGCATGAGAAAGGTAAAAATCCTACGCCCAATAAGCATCCGATTTTGGTACTGCCTGACGGCGTGGGCTTTGATCTTAGGGTATTTTCGTGTGAGCAAAGTGAAGTCGAGAAATACAAATTTATACTTATGCATCACCTCTAGCATACGCCTCAGGCTCTGAACCATAAAGTCAAATCCATAGATCTCTTGCTGCAAATTAGATAGCTCATGATCTAACTCACTCTGCAT
>JBCAWW010000539.1:0-4446 GCA_038534415.1 Bacteroidota bacterium
GTAGATAGATGATCGGAGCTTTGTCACTCTGTCCTTCTCCTGCCAAAAAGAAGTATCCGATCTTTGCCCCTGATTTTGGGGCTTTTTCTGTTTGTACCAAGACAATATGATATGCCGCAGTTTCAGGCGAGGGCTGATGTACAATACTGGGACCTACAATCAGGGGCAAAGATCGGATACTTCTTTTTGGCAGGAGAAGGACAGAGTGACAAAGCTCCGATCATCTATCTACATGGCGGGCCGGGAGGCATGATCAAGGAAAGCACCATTGAGCTCCTGCGGCCCTTAAGTAAGCAAGGATTTGACATCTATCTCTACGACCAGATCGGCAGCGGGCATTCTAGCAGACTGGCAGATATCAGCCAATATACCGTCAAGCGGCATCAACAAGAGCTGGCAGAAATCATCGATCTCATTGCGGCAGAGCGAGTGATTTTATTTGCGCATTCTTGGGGCACTATGCTCGCAACCGAATTTTATAGCGAGCATCCAGAAAAGGTGGAAAAAATGATTTTTTCGGGTCCTGGCCCTATTTTACCGATCAAACAGCAGCTCAAAAATATAGCAGCGCCCGATTCTTTAAACCTGATAGCGCCTCAATATTCCAACCAACAAGCCAATCAGAACACTTACAATCTGCGCAGCCGTTTTGTCGATTTATGGGCCAATATTTTTCAGGCCAAACTAGCCTCAGACGAAGAAGCCGATCAGTTTTTCACTTTGCTCAACGGACAGCTGAGTCAATCGACCACATGCAATGGTGCGGAGAAAATCACTTATGAGGGCGGAGGCGGCTATTATGCGCATCTCATGACGGTCAGGAGTTTTTACCAAGTCCAAAACAAAAGAGATCGGCTCCGAGGCAATCCCCTGCCACTCCTACTCCTCAAAGCCCAATGCGACAACCAAAAGTGGGGCTATACCCAAGAGTATTTGGAGCTATTTCCGCAGGCAGCGCTTCATATTATCAGCTCCGCAGGGCATCAGATGGAAGCCTCAAGACAGGCTGATTACATGGAAATTATTGGTGCGTTTTTAAAATAACTCTACTCCACCCAAATCCCGACAATCTCAGCTCGCCCATAGCGAGAACTACGACGTCCAATCTCAGAGACATCACTAAATCCGACCTCCAACATCAGCTCACGCCATCCCTCCAATTTTCGTGGATAGGGCACCCAAGGATTCGCCTTATCAGTATCGTACTCGACGAGTATCAGTTTGCCCTCGGGCTTGAGTTGCTGTCTTAGTCGCTCCAAAAATGCGCTTTGCTCCGCCACAAAATGCAGCGAGTTTGCCATCAAGATTCCCTCCAACTGATCTGGCCAATCATCCCGCACAAAGTCTGCTCGGTACCTTTCGACTTGTACGCCAGCATAAGTCGCAGGAATCGTTTGCAATGCCGCCTCATTGGTATCCACCGCATAAATTTGACTCCCCTCCCCTAGCAAATCTGCCAGCGCCTTGGTAAAAGTTCCTCGACCACAACCAAGATCAGCCCAGCGAGTCGCAGCTTTGCGTTCCAAATTAGGATGATCAATCAGTTTGACGGCCGCCTTATGTTCCATAGCAATGCTTGTCGAGGGATACCCAAGTTAGCTTTCTTTTTTTCTTTTTCCCCTCCATCGGGGAACGCTCAGTGATACACTTGTTCCCTCTTAGGCTTCATACCTATCTTTGGCGGACAAACTATGAGCCCCATGAGTGCCTTTCATTACGCTTTCAAAGTCAAAGACATCGCGTCGACCCGCCAGTTTTATATAGAGATTCTTGCTTGCGAAGAGGGACGCTCCACCGATACTTGGCTAGATTTCAACTTTTTTGGTCATCAATTGTCCGCCCATATCAGTGACGACATGCCTGTACTTGATTATTGTGGCAAAGTGGATGGGATCAAAGTGCCTATCCCACATTTTGGGTGTTTGCTGAGCCTAACCCAATTTCAAGAAGTCCAGCAGAGACTCGAAAAAGCCGCCATCGAGTTTGTAATCAAACCTTATAAGCGCTACGAAGGCCAAGTCGGTGAGCAATACACCATGTTTGTCTTTGATCTCAGTGGCAATCCTCTCGAATTCAAATCCTTTGTCAATGAGGAGGAGGTGTTTTTGACCTAAGGCCACCCAATTTTGCGGCGCTTGATTTTTTAGGCACATAGGCAAGACTAAGCGTTCCGCGCAGCGGGGAACACAGAGCAAGCAAGCAGAGTCAGACCGTTTTTCCCTACATCGGGGAACGCTCAGTCATTTTTTCAAGGCTTTGCCAAGCTCATGTTTGAGCAAAAAGGTGGCGCTCCAAAGCGGGCGTAGTTTCGTATCGGGCTGCTTATCATGGGCTAGACGGATGATCTGACGCGCATAATAACCACCCTCCGCAGAGTCATCAAAGGCCTTGATCCCTGTCCGCAGCACATGATCTTCCAGCCGCTCTATTTTCCCTGCGATAAAGTCCGAGATTTCCTCATCATTGGTGATAAAGGGACGGGCCATACCGATCAGATCAAGGGAGCCTTCAGTGAGGGCTGCTTCGCAGAACGCTCGGGTCCGAAAACCTCCGGTCACCATCAAAGGCAGTTTCGTAGTAGAGCGGATGCGTTCGGCGAAGCCGATAAAATAAGCCTCTCGCCGATCGCTACTCGTACTCAGTTTGGCGGCGTCTTTTTCATTGTTGAGGAGAAAAAATGCCAATTTTTCATAAGTGCCTCCCGAAATCTCGAGCAAATCAATGCCTTCGTTTTCGAGCATTTTGACTACTGCAAATGAGTCGTCTTCACTAAAGCCTCCTCGCTGGAAGTCAGCAGAATTGAGTTTAACCGAAATCGGAAAACCTGGCCCCACTTCCTTGCGAACAGCTCGCACCACTTCGATCAAGAGCCTCGCCCGATTCTCTACCGTTCCGCCCCAGCGGTCCTCTCTGAGATTGGTGATAGGCGACAAAAATTGACTGAGCAAATAGCCATGAGCGGCATGGATCTGTAGGCCCGTAAAGCCCGCCCGTTTTACGTAGCCCGCCGTACGGGCAAAACCCGCAATTACGCCTTCGATATCAGCCTCGTTCATCGGCTGCGGCTGGGCAAAGAGTCCTAGTTTTTTGAGCTGCACATTAGAAGCAGAATGCGGCTTACTATTGACAAATCGCATGGTTTGTCGCCCTGCGTGATTGATTTGAGCCCAGATATGCTTGCCATGCCTTTTGCCAGCACGAGCCATACGCTTGAGCCCCGGCATTACCTCCTCATTGTCCGCGACCACATTGCCGCCCGACTCCAAATGCTTGGGATGGATTTGAAAATTACCCGTAATCAAGATCCCTGCCTGCGTCTCCGCCCAACGGCTATAAAGATGCACCAAAGGGTCATTGGGGAGATGGTCCGAGGCGGTCAAACGTTCGGTAGTAGCCGCCTTGACCAGACGATTCGCAATTTCGGCCCCACATGGCAATCGGAAGGAGGTATTGAGCATCTTTTCGCAGTTTTTATACTCCAAGATAACACCCAAGATTGAATCCTTAGACTTATCCCTAAGCAATCATCACTTTTTCATCCGCTGGTTTCTCAAAACGTCCGCTGATTTCTTTGATCGCGATCCGATATACGACCTTATTGGCCGCTTCATTGGCTGGGGACATGTCAGCGATAGCATCTACTTTTTCATGCCCCGCCTCATTGATCTGGGCTTTGAGCCGCGTAATCAACAATTTTATGGCTGCCATCGACTCCATGCCGCTTAGCTCTTCAAATTCGCCTTCGATAAGCACGGATTGCCAGCGGTTGAGGGCTTTGATATCAGATACGTTGACGGCAACTCTGCCGTCTTTGCGGAGCGCTTCCACTTTCCGGCCTTCGGCGGTATAACTGATCAGACTATGAGAGTCTTCGTCATAATAATAGGTAAAGGGCACCACATAGGGTCCTGACTCATCTACACAAGCGATGTGGCCAGTGTAATGATTTTTGAGGAGGATTTTGATGTCTTGAGGAGAAAGTATTCCGGTCATGATCTTCAAGTTTAGAGAGTGATGGCTATGTTTTCCATTAGTGAAACTGGAAATAAATAGCGCTTCTCCCTATCGCTTGGGTCAGAGGTAGGAATGACTTTTGTCAGGTGTCTTGCCCGAGCCAAGAGAGGGAAGTGGGCAAGCTAGGTGCCTCAGCGGGGGGCAATACCTGCGCTTCCGAAAAATGAGGCAGACTAATTTCAAAAGTAGATCCCTGATTGATTTGGGAGATCACCCTGATCTGGCCAGAATGATGTTCGATGATCTTTTTACAAACCGAAAGCCCAATCCCCGTACCATCATAATCAGTCAAAGAGTTGAGGCGTTGAAATAGCCAGAAGATGCGTTCGAAGTTTTCTGGATCGATCCCGATCCCCTTATCGCTTACTTGCAACACCAGCTGCTTTTCTGCGATAAATGCTTTTAGCGTTACTTTGGGCTTTTCTCCTTCTC
>JBCAWW010000540.1:0-4437 GCA_038534415.1 Bacteroidota bacterium
GTGCAGGCTAGCTCCCACTAAGGACGTATTTTCTATTCCATCACTTACCTGGCCTTCCAAGATGGAGGCTTGTTGAGAAAAGAGACTTAAAGGCAGACAGAAAAATGATAGGACAACAATGAGTATTTGCTGCATATTAATGCTTCTCTAATCCATCGCGATAGGAACAGCAGCCCGGTAATTTGGCGTAAGTTTCATCTGAGGATTTGACATTTTCAGTATCATGTCCACGAGCCGCCACTGCTTTTTGGATAGCCTCTTCGCTCGTCAACTTAGTTTTATAAATCACCTTTAGGATACCGGTTTCCTTATCCCATTCGGCAAACTTAACCCCTTTTATGGTCGCAGCATTTTCGATTCGGGCTTTGCACATGCTACATACTCCTTCGACCTTAAATTCGGAGGTTGCGATTTTAGGCGCTGCGGTTTGAGCAAAAGTGGGTAATGCAAAAAGCGCAAAAAGGAGAGAGAATAGGGATATTTTGATTTGAGTTTTCATTACAATAAATGTTTAGTTGAGAAAAATTAAGAGAAAGGCGAAACGTTTGTTATCGACACAATCGTTCCACGCTCCCGATAGCTATCGGGAGTAAGTCTCAACCAACTAAGCGTAATGAATTGGAGCACAATATTGCAGCCAGGCTGCGGGCTCCTCAGGAGGAGGTAAATCGAGCAGTTGTGGCTCGAAATTTTTGACTGGCGCTGGCGCAATGACTAAGCGTTCCGCGAAGCGGGGAAGCACCAAAATGACATCAGCGAAGCTCTGGATAGTGGGGACTACCTTTTCTTCGTCCTCCAATTGAAAGAAGTAGGTCTCGTCGTCGCAACAAGCCATCATTTGGGCCATATTATCGCAACAACAATCCGTATGCGCCAAGATCACCTCCACGGACTCTAAGCGGCCCAGGCAGTAATGAAAGTTGACTGCGACCCCAATCGAAGCGATGAGGTAAAAAGCAGAAAACGATATGGCGATAAACTTCTTCAATATAGTTGTAGTACGACAAATATAAGCAATTTGTTGTTTATGAAGTGATTAGGTTAAGGTAAAAACTAACGCGACAGTCCTAGGTGTCCCTCCTGCCTTTAGCTGCTCAGGCGAATTGCCTGAGCAGCTAAACTTTCCCTTGAGATTGTCACTTGGCGCGCATTTTTGCGCTTAGACCATCAAGCAGTGGATTTGAAAGTATCCATTTTGCACTACTTAATCACTCAAAAAGATGAAGCGTTTCATAATCATACTAAGCCTTATTATGCCATTGGCGGTATCTGCTATTGGCGAAACCGAAGCCTCATTATCTATAGCTGACACCTTGATTTTGATGCCGAACAACTACGGTAGAGAAGTGAGAATATTGGAGGGAGAAAATGTAAGTTTGCGTCTATCAGACGGCTCCAGAATCGAAGGGGTACTGCAAGATGTAGCGGCTGAATATGTAGTGGTCGCCAATGAAAAAGTTTATCTCCGTGAGATTAAGAAAATAGGCATCAACTCGGCAAACGGATCCGATGAGGGCAAAAAAAAGAGAGGCCGAGCAGGCAGTATATTTTCGATTTTATTAGGTGGCGGTTTGATACTATTGATAGTGGGTTTGGTGGCTGGGGTAGATCTAGAGTCATTAATTGGTTCTGTTGGAGGTTCAGATCCGATTTCAGATTTAATAAACTTTCTTCTTTGGCTCGTAGGCATTGTGTTGCTTGGTGTGGTCATCTTAGTAGCAGCGGTCTTTTTGCTTCCAATACTATTTGGCGGAGTGGTGGCTTTCTTTTCCGGTCTCTTTGGATTCGCTACAAATGGCTCTAATCGCCGTATTAGTAGCAGAAAAAAGAGAGGCATGTACAACACAGAAAAAGACTACAGCATCAAAACGGGCATCGCTAAATAGCGTTGCGATCTTTTCAGCTAGTAATGCTAGGAAGAAGCGAGGAGAGTATTTAGATTGAAGGACAATCTAAATCATGCTGAAAAGAAAATGGCTAAAGCGATCTTTGGGGGCGATGTTTATCATTGCTGTCCTTCACTTTGGCATCATCATTTTTTCAGGTTTGAGCTTTGAGGCACAATCATCAGATATGCTGGTGATCTTGGGCAGTCAAGTCAAGGAGGATGGTATCCCGTCCAAGCGCCTGCGATTTCGCCTCGACAAAGGATTTGAGCTGTTTCAGCAAGGCCAAGCCAAGCAAATTATCGTCAGCGGCGGCATAGGGATCGAGGGCTTTGATGAGGCAGCCGTGATGGCACAATACCTGATTGACCAAGGCGTAGATTCAGCCGCGATCATCCGAGACAATCAAGGCAACAACACCTTTTTGAGTGCAAAAAACTGCCAAGAGATCATGGCGGAGCAGGGGGCGGAGAGTATCATTATTGTTTCTCAATATTTTCATCTTCTACGTTCTCGAGTAGCCTTTCAGAAGATCGGTATTCAATCGGTCAGTGCGGAGGCTGCGGATTTATTTTACGAGACGAGAGATTTTTATTCGATACCGCGAGAAGTGATAGGGCTATATTATTATTTGGTGCGGGATTATGAAGCCAAAGAGTAAGCGCAATACTTCACTTTTCTCTTATATTGAGACAAAATCTGTCTTTGCCTTATGTCTCCTACTCAGATTACTGAATTCAAAAAAACTAGCTTTAGCGCTAAAATTAGCAGCGGCCACTCCATCACCCATGATGTCTACGAACGTGGCGCAGGCAAAGTAGTCGTCATCATACAAGAGTTGCCGGGTATTGGGCAAGAGACTTTGCAATTGGCAGATCGCTTTGTTGCACGCGGCTATAAGGTGGTACTGCCGCACCTATTTGGTCCGATCGGCAAGACGAGTACTACGGCTAACTTTGTGCGAGTGCTCTGTATGCGCAAAGAATTTAGGATTTTTAGTGCCAATAAATCTAGCCCGGTCATAGACTGGCTCAAGGCACTTTGCCAAAAATTTAAGCACGAGAATCAAGTGCCTGGGGTCGCAACCATCGGGATGTGTTTGACCGGCAATTTTGCCATCGCGCTGATGGCCGATGATAGTGTACTGGCTGGATTTGCGAGTCAGCCTTCCTTGCCTCTGGGCAAGCAAACCCAATTACACCTTGATGCCGAGGAGCTCAAAACCATCAAGAAGCGATTGGAAGAGCTTGGCCCCATGCATTGCGGGCGCTTTGAGGAAGATAATTATTGTACGGCCGAGAAGTTTGAGATGTATGAGCGGGTATTTAATAGCGAGGGGGTCGAACGCATGAAACTCCACACCTTACCGGGTAAGGCCCACTCCATCCTCACCCTAGACTTTGTAGACGAAGACGGGCATCCAAGCCAAGAGGCTTTAGAGACTGTGATAAAGTATTTTGATCAATCTTTGGCTGGCTAGGCTGAGTTTACAAAAAAAGCAATTGCAAGTTTAGCTCACTACCAAAGATTTAGTAACTAAGCGACATGTCTTTAAAAACATCTCTCCTTAGCCTAATCCTCCTTTTTTCCTGTCTCATGGGCGCAGCCCAGGGTGAACTGCCCGTTCTGCGCAGCAGTAGCCCCACACTTTCTATCCAAGACGGAGACAAACTCAGACAAGATTATTGGAGCCTAGATCCCACGCTCGAGATAGATGTCTATATCGCTGATAAAACGATGAAGACAAAGCGCGTGAGCTATATGTCGGATATTGATACCCTCAGTTTTGAACTCGCGGCTTGGGAGCAATATGACTTTATGGTTATTCTCAATGAGCAAGATACCTTTTACAATCGGCTGAGGAGTGGGATTACTTTTGCAAAGAACGCTCAGTCTCAGCTCCCGCCAGATACCATCCCCTTTCGACTAAGCGAATCCAACAATATGATCGTAGAGACCATTTTGAATGAGCAGGATACGCTGCAAATGATGTTTCACCTCGCCAATAGCCATGTCAATCTCACCGAAGAGGCCGTCAAAAAACTCAAAAGTATCTCGATGGACGGATCCGTTAAGGGCAATAGTTGGGGAGGCAACGGACAGTCAAATTATAGTCTGAACAATAGCGTGCAGATTGGCAGGAAGCGGATAGATAGCCTTGTGGTTTGGCAAGATCGTTTTTCCGGACCGGGCACCGACGGCAAGTTTGGACCTGATTTTTTTGACAATCAGATCATTGAAATTGATTTTGACCAAAGCTATTTAGTGATCCACTCGCGACTCCCAGAGATGGACGAAGGCTTTCAAGCGGTAGAGCTGGACTTTGATCATATGCTCATGTTTGTGGATGGCAGTAGTATGATCGAAAATAATATTTATTCACATCGACTGCTGCTGCATACTGGCTATGCGGGTGGGGTCTTATTGGACGATGCTTTTGTCAACAAATATCAGATCGGCGAGAAGCTAGAAATCACCAATGAAAAAGCCCTCAAAGACTCATATGGCAACATTATCAAAACCAAAGAGGCCATTCTTCCGTCTTTAATAA
>JBCAWW010000541.1:0-4359 GCA_038534415.1 Bacteroidota bacterium
ATAAACTCAATGGTACCGGGCGTATCTGCATGAGTTTCATAGCCGATGAAAGCAGAGCAAAAGCCACCTAAAACGAGCATGGATATCGCGAAGAAAAATTTGAATAATTGCATTGTATTTAGTTTTAAGAGTTTAGTAAAAGGGAGAAATAAAAGATCATGGTTTCACGACTTGGGCTGGGACCGTCAGGCCCTTCGATACCAAAGTCTTGGCTTATGTTGAGGGAAAACTGCCCGTTTGCCCAAAGCTGAGGTTGCCCAGCATCATCTGTCAGCATCTGAAATTGAGCCTGCATGGGTAGTTCGATGCGCTGATCCATCAGACTAAATTGACCGGGAATGGCGACCAATTGGGCAGAGGAGTTGAGCGCTAAGGGGGCATCCTTCAGGTCAAACTGAAAGCGTGCTTCGGGAAATTTTTTGGCCTTGAGGTACTTCCTGAGCACCTTTTCATCCAAATCTGCCATCCCCATACTGAGACTGCTCACTTCTACCGTGAAATCACCGCTGAGCAATCGGTTTGCCTCGTCAAAGCGTAGTTGTCCTGCTAGTTGGGAAACTTCGCCAGCATAGCGTTCTAGCGGAGCTTGAAAATGAAAACTCAAGGCTGGTATCCGAGCATCTGGCACCCCAGTGTAAGTCCAAACTCCTGCGAGTTGGTCAAGGTTCATCACTTCCTCTTTCGGATTTTTCACCCCTGCGGGGAACGCCAGACCTAAGCTTTCCCAAGTGCGAAAGGGGATGTCATTTGCTACGCTACTGAGCGCATCCCCAATTTTTGATTTTGCCAGTGTCAGCTCGATCTGTTGGGCAAACTGACGACCCGCCTCAGCAAATAATGCATCCCAATCATTTGCCGGCACCCTAAGGCCTTCTAGCCTGTAAACCGGGTCTATGCAGCTAAACTGGCTGTACAATTCGAGGCTCAGAAACAACTGAGCGTTTTCGGCACGATAAGGATGAAAGTCCAAGTAGAAAATGCGGTCTGTTTGCGAGATACAAGCTTGGGACTTTTGCTCAAACTGGCTAAGACCTTGAGAGATTGCGTTGAAAGCTTGCTTCGCAAAACGCTCCTCCTCAAATCCTGCGGCTAGGCTCCCACTTAGTTGGGTAAGCTTAGCCACAGCCATCAGTTGGGTGCGCCCTTCTTGCTTAAGCCAAACCGCTTCTTTACAAAAGGAGCTCTGAACAGGATTGCGAAAACGACCAGTGCGAATAAAGTTCTCAATACTGCTAAACTCCTGGTAGCGGCCGGCATAGATCAGGCGTTTATTATCCGTCTGAAAGACAATCGCTGGAGTTGAGCTAATCTCCTCTGGCAAACCTTCTTCCGCTGATTTTACGATCAATTCGATCTGATTGCTTTGGCAGTAGCGCTTGAGCTGAGGTAAATTTTCTTGCTCAAAGGATTGATCTTTTTCTGCTTGGAGAAATACGATGAGCTTCTCTGCGGTTTCAGTGTCTAAAGGGACTACTGTCCTTTTCTGGGCCCAAGTCAGACTTAGGCAAAAGATGATAATGCGAAACATGGCAGTTATTATTTTGAGGATGAAATAGTCTTTGCCTTGGCCTGAGCATAGCGTTCGGCGGCGCCGAGTGCCTGAGCCATAAATTGCCAGTTTTCGTGAGAGTTCATGAAGCATATTGCAACCCAACCCTGCTCAATATTGGCACGAAACTGCGTCCGGAAGCCCATGCTCGCTCCGCCCCAATAGAGACCATAGTTGTTATAGAAGATCAAGCCACGGTTTTGCTTATTGGGAGTAACGCCCGCTAAGGCTAGCTCCTGACTCAAAAAGCGATTGTCTTGGCCCTTAGATGCCTGAATAATGTGCCATACAAATTTGGTGTAATCTTCTGGGGTAGACCATAAGCCCACAGCCCCTAACTCTGGATGAACCCAGCGATCACCTTCGATACGCTGCCCCTGCTTGTCATAGCCGACGGCAGCAGTCTCTTTATCTATCGCGTTCAATTCTGCCGTAAAGCTCGAATGATTCATTTCCAATGGCGTCAAAACCTGACGTTGAATGATGCTAGCGAGATCTTCCTGATAAACATCTTCGAGCAAAAGCTGCAAGATCATGACGTTGGCAAAGGAGCTATAGCCGCGAAGATTGAAAGGACTAATCAGTTTGACCGGTTTTTCTTGCGAGGGGGCTTCTCCATTGAGAATTTGGATGAGGTCAGGGATTTCGGTTCCCGGAACGTAGCCTCTCGGCTTACTGCCTAGATTGAATTTGCAGTTTTGCTGCAACAAATCTCTCACACTTACAGGTCGGAAGCTCGCTAATGGACTCCAAGAGATTTGCCAGCGCTGGAGATAATCGTTCGCCCGGGCGTCTAACTCGATAAGGCCTTCATCTACCGCTCTTAGTACGGCAAAATGAACCACCGGTGCGGTCATGCTCCCAACCTGAAACTGAGTATTGGCCTCAACTGCAAGTTGATTTTCCAGATCGCGATAACCAATCTGAAAACTGGTGTCTTCCAAAGACTCATGCATGATATAATAGGAAATACCATGTACTTTGGCTTGCTCCATTTTCGTAGCGAGCGGGACGGTAACGCCTTCACCCTGAAAGCTAAAATAAGGAGACTGGGCATTGAGCATTTGCGGGAAGAAGTATCCAGCGTGAAGAATAAGTGTGATAATGAGAATGCGAAATAAATACATAACGATAAGTTTTTTGTGATACCTCCGCAAGATGGAGTTAGGCACAAGGCTTACCGCTGCAAATCATGATCTGCGACGACTCAAATTGTGATATGAGTCGTTTTAAGGACTTTTTGAGGGGTTTTAGGGCTTAGATGAGGTTTTGAGGCATAAAAAAAGCTGCCCTCAATTGTATCAATTGGGGCAGCCTCAAGAACTAAAAATATAACCGAACCAGGAAATGAGCCTATTCTTTCCTGATTCTTTTCACTGTCTGGAGCTCTCCTTGTTGTAATTGCAAAACATAAATCCCGCTATTCAGACTTGACAAATCCAGAGTGGTTTGCATTCGAAATTTCTCACTCAGGAGTAAGCGGCCTGTAGTATCGAAAAGACGGATTTGAGTCGGTTCTTGCTTCGCCTCTTCCATACCTATTTGCAGCATATCCTCCGTAGGATTAGGGAAGAGATAAAAGGTAGGAAACGCTTGCTCCTGCAGGGAAGTGTTGAGATAACTAGGGCTCAAACCATTTACTCTAGCAAAGAGCTGAGCTTCGTATAAAGAGGTTGGCTCTATACCCGGCATGTTTGCGCCTTCTATATAACCACTTCTTTGGGCAAAAGGCCCAGATCCGAGAATCGTCCCCTGACAAGCAATCGCATAATTTTGAGCCGTTGGCGGTTTTTCAACCACTAAGCGTGCATTACTCATATCACAATTCCATGCGACAGAGTGCACTGCAGACCAACCATGAGCGGTTCCGTAAGAACCTCGATTGTACAAAGCAAGTAAAATGCCGTTGCTATTGCGCACTGCACTTTCGACATGATTGTCGTAGAGTAGGCCCATCGTCCAGCGGCGGTGCCCTTCGCTGGCGTTGTATGCTGCTTCAGAGCCCACGCGCAAAAACACGCAACCGCTCACCCAAGAAGTCCCGTTGGAGACATAGTGGTGTCGGCCATTGCTCGCATGGCAATCCCTTACCAATACTTGAGAAGAAGCTTTGAGAAGATTGAAATTGTACATCCGTGCGCCGGTAACTTGAGCGACCGGATCGAGTGCACGACAATTTTCGATGGTAATACGTGTGGCCGTTTCAGTAGCCACTCCAGCCAAACCGAAGTGCAAGAAGGTGCAATTGCGCACCCAAGCATCTTCGACCTGAGACATTTTGACTGCATTCCACGCATGAGCCTCATCATTTCCGCCGGCAGTTTCGATATCGATTCGTAGGTCTTCAATGCCTATTTGAGTCTTAATCCCAGCCCGATCGTATTTATAAATGTAGGAGGGGGAGAGAGACTTTTTGAGGTGATTGTAAAGCGGGACATCGACCGTAATTTCATCGCCTTGAATCGCTACGATTCGACGATTAAAAACCAAGGGTTGAGAGCCTACACTCCAATTGGGTTCGTTATCTGTTCCGCCCCCATCGATTGCGTCCAACCATTCTTGCGTACAGGGGTGGTAGATCACAATGTTGTCGCCTACGGAGTAGGCAGTAGGATCTGCAACCGTAAAGCGATAGTCCCCCACTTTGACCCAATCACTAGTAATATCGGTTTGAGTATTGGCCACCTTGCCAGACCAGGAGGTAGTCGATCCCCCACCGGCCACCAAAATGGTCCGTTGGTTGGGCGTATTGCCAACACCGATCAAGACAGTATTGCTCAATGTATCCGCGCCATCCCCTACAGATCGAA
>JBCAWW010000542.1:0-4429 GCA_038534415.1 Bacteroidota bacterium
GATTTTATATTTTTCTAGGCTGTCGAGAGCCTTGCTTGATTTAGGTCTGAACTTCAACGGAGTTTCTGGCAACCAGATTTACAACCACACGACCATGTCGCTTTTCAACAAGGGTAGCCTAGCTTCTTCTTTCAACACTACTGCTTTTGCCATTGAGTTTCCAGAGGAGGACATCACCAACTCCAATGAGGTATCTACTCGCTACTTAGAAGATGGTAGCTTCCTCCGCCTCAACAATGCGACGCTTGGTTACACCTTGATTCCAGGGAGATTGGATTGGGCCAATAGCGTTCGCATAGCGATCACAGGCCAAAACCTCTTTGTCATCACGGACTACTCTGGCTTTGATCCAGAAGTAAATACCGGTAGCTCTATCGGCGGCATCCAAACCTTCGGTATCGATCGCTTCACTTATCCAAGAGCCAGAACCGTATTGGTAGGCCTAAACGTTTCTTTCTAACCCTAAATCAAGCAAGGCTCTCGACAGCCTAGAAAAATATAAAATCATGAAAAGTAAAATTTTCGCCCTTGTGGCCCTAAGCCTCTTTAGCTTTATCGGCTGGGGATGCACCGACTTACAAGAAAACATCTTGGATGAGTCTTTGACCGGAATCGGCCAAGCCGAAGCCATCAGTGGGGCCATCGCCCCTGCCTATGGTCAAATCTCATGGACCTGGAGACATACCAATTATTATGGTTTGCAGTTGATCGCAGCTGATGAGGCCATCTTGCCTTATCGCGGTGGTACTGACTGGTTTGACGGCGGCAAATTTATCGCTGTACACCGCCACTTGATGACTTCGGGCAACGATCTCATCGGTAGTTCTTGGAATGAGCTGACCAAAAATATCTCGCGCGCTATTTCCGCCATTGAAGTATTACGCCCGCTTGCCGATGAAGGCGATGTCGAAGCGACAGGAGCTCTTTATGAGATGATTGCTTTACGCGCTTACCTCAATATGCTGATGCTCGATAGCTGGGGAATCGTTTTTGATAAGGAAAACTCTAGCGACCTATCCAATATCCTACGCGGCCAGGAGGCTGTTAGCTATCTCGAAACAGAATTGCTATCAGTAGTCGATGTGATCAATAACGACCTTGGTCCAGGACGCTTTACCAAACCAGTGGTTTGGGGCTTGTTGGCGAGACTATATCTCAACGCGGCCGTTTATCGTGATCCTTACAGTACCCCTGATTTCCAGAGCGATGATATGAACAAGGTGATTCAGTACACCGACAACATCATCAACTCCAATCAGTATAGCCTTTCGCCAGAGTATTTTGAACTCTTCAACGATGGCAACGATCTCAATCCTGAGATCATTTTTTCTCTCGACCAAAGAGGCGTATTGAGAAGAGAGCATAGCCGCTGGGCTTATTGGTCTATCGCGGGATCCTTGTTCCCACGTCCCGAATTTCCTAGCGCAGATGGCACGGATGGTCCGGCGATCACTTCTGACTTTTACCAAACTTGGGCTACGGCTTATGCTCCCGCTGATCCGGCTGAGGCTGATGCGAGGTTTTACCAGAAAAACATTGAGATTCCTCAGGACCTAGAAGATTTAACAGGCATGTCTCCGGCTAACGATGAAGATCAATTTTACTGTATCACCGACCTTGATTTTGAGATTGATCGCGGCGTATTGAGAGGCGTCCTTTGGGGACCAAGAAAAGGATCTGATGGTGCCTTCCTCCGTTGCGACGATGGTCAAGTCAAAATCTACCCTGTGATCCAGCGCAAAGGCAATGGCCCTGATCGCGACGTAGGTTATGTGTCTCATACCGAAGAGGTAGACTTCACCAATGAAGGCCGCCTGCACAACAAAGGCTACCGTTGCTCTAAATATCAATTTAGCCGTACCTCTCCCAATGGCAACAACTTTAGCAGCGTCGATCTCGTCTTGATGCGCTTGGCAGAGATCTATTTGATGCGTGCCGAGGCCAAACTGAGACTAGGGGACGATGCCGGTGCTTTGGCAGATGTCAACGAAGTGAGAGCTTCTCGTAACGCCCGCCCTGATCAAACTCCAGCTGCGCTAAACGCGATCGACCTAGAGAGCATGTTTCGCGAGAGAGGCTTTGAACTTTATTGGGAAGGATTTAGAAGAAGCGATCAGATCCGCTTTAGCAAATACGAGGATGCTTGGACCGAAAAGACTGACACTGACGTGAACAAAAGGCTTTTCCCCATCCCTCAGAGTGCCATCGACGGTGCCTCCAATATCGAAGGCTTTTTGGTTCAAAATCAGGGCTACTAAGCTATCATAAACAGAGGATGGCCCATCAAGCGCTATCCTCTGTTTGAGAATTGTACGATTTTCCGCTTCGCGGAACGATTATTTCCTGTGAATCTAGCGGCGTAATTTTTTACGTCGCTATTTTTTTTGCTTCGCAGAACGCTTGTCTCGAACTATTTAGATGCTCAAAACAGTGTTTTGGAGATAAGCGTTCCGCGAAGCGGTAAGACTTAAACATCCCCCTTCCGTCTAACGCCCCCTTCAATCCCGAAAACTTTCGGGAGGCTGACGGGTTAGATTTCCAAGTCCCCTCTTGCAAGAGGGGACAGTCCTGAACTCGGGACAGGGGAGATGTTACAGACAAGCGTTCCGCGAAGCGGTAAAAAAAAGTGGGCCTACCTAAGACATAATACTTCCCAGGATTATGCTTAGGTAAGACCCGGCTCCATCGATCTGTGCTTGTTGTGTCTAGACCGGCTTCAAATCCCCTTTTAGCAGAGGAATGGAATCCTACTACCGTAAAATTTGAAACTTACGGATAGCGGTTTGTCTGCCGATTTGGATTTTCATCAGGTAGATCCCTTCGGGCCAAGCCTCTGTCGAGATCATCATCTGTTGCTGATTGGCAGGCACAATTGTTTGAAGTAGTACTCGTCCATCCAAGGCGCTTACTTGCAGTTTTCCTTGAGTATCAGAAAAGGGCAAAGTGATGTTTAGATTAGCAGGAGTAGGGTTAGGGTAGAGCGTAATCTCAAAATCAGCCAATGCGCCATTGAGGTTGACGAGTCTTATATCTGAGTAGGAGAATTGCCCATCAAAATCTATTTGTTTTAACTGGTAGTAGTTCGCCCCGTAGACCGGAAGACGATGTAGGTATTCATAGGCCTGGGCCTGCTGGCTGGTACCTGCACCGGGCATAAAATGGATGCTTTCCCAGTTGGCCGCATCCGTAGAGTGGAGGATTTCAAAGCCTTCATTGTTGGTTTCGCTGGCGGTTTGCCAATTGAGCAAGACCTGATCTTCTTGCTTCTCCACCGTGAAGTCCAGCAGTTCCACCGGGAAAGGACTATCATACACCAGGGCTACCTCGCCGAGCACTGAGTAATCGAGAGACCAATTGGCGGGCAAAGCAGGGCTGACACTACTGAAAGTACCGCTTAGACTAGTGGCAGCAGTCAGGAAAACGATACGTTCATTGCCGGTGGGGGTAAAATTGATGTCGAGCGCTAAGGGACCTCCTAGTTCCACGATACTCCCATTGACCTGGTCATGCTCTGTAATAGGGTTTGGACCGTTTACTTCGATTTGAAGGGTCAGGTCATCCATATAGAATTTGCCGAAACTGGATTGATTAAATACCTCTCCAATTGGCTTCCCGGGCGACAAAGTACCTCCCAAATGAAGAAAGCTGGCAATCTCCCCTGTTACAATTAATTCACCTGAACTATTATTGAGCGTGGTCCATCCAGAACCACTTGAAGAGAAGGCTAGGGCATAATCCGAGGTGTTTTCAATGCTTACAGTTGAAGTATTAATAAATACAGAACCCGTTTGCACATTAAGGCCTCTAGACTGACAATCAGAAATATGAATTTCGCCGTTGTTACTGTTGGTGGAAGTACCATCGCTCGTTTTTATAGCAGAGTTCCCAGTATGCTGGACATACATGTTTGCATCATCGTTTAGGATGGTTCCATCGGTTAATATACCATAGTTACCAATGCTGTTTGCATTCGCAATCCCAATGTTGACCAGGCCATTGCTTGCATTGTCAAAGGACGCATTGAGGGCGACTTCAATCCCATTCTGGCTTGTATTGTCTATGTTCAATGTCCCGGAGTTCTGGAAATCACTGCCATTGTTATTACTAATGCCGTTCTGAGCGGTATTTTGTAGGTCGATATAGCCTTGTGAACTGATGCTCGCATCATTGTCTATGCCGCTTCCCCCGATACTCCCGTTTACCCCAATCCCCATGCTAGCCCCAGCAGCATTGTTGAGTACCCCACCTATTAGGTTTTCAAATCCATTGGTAGTGGTTTGCATGATTTCCAGATCGCCACTATTTTGGATGGTCCCTTCATTGTTGATGCCTGCCAGGCCAACGGCTGTCTGTGTACCAATGGTCAGGCTTGCATTGCTATTGTTGAAAAACTGACCGCCGGTTGAGTTTTCAAAGCCATGCTGAACCG
>JBCAWW010000543.1:0-4428 GCA_038534415.1 Bacteroidota bacterium
CTCAGTTGGTCCAGCTTCCTCCAAATGATGAGCCAAGTTTTCGGATTGCAGGTGGTAGTTCTCAGCTAATCGATGCTTTAGTCGCCCGACTAGGGCCCGAGCAAATCGTTCTCCGCCAGGAGGTAAAAAAACTAGTGCAACAAAACGACAAGATCCTCGTCCAAACCCAAAGCGAGCAATATGAAGCTGAGATTGTCGTCTCTACTCTGCCGCCCTACCTCTTTTCACAAAAAGTCGAGACTCAACCCAAACTAGCGGATTCTCTCTTGCATATCGCTCGGCACACACACACTTGGATGGGCGAATCAATCAAAGTCGCCTTGACCTTTGCCAAACCATTTTGGCGCGCTCAGCACCTCAGTGGCACTATTATGAGCAATGTCGGCCCGATACCGGAGATGTACGATCATGCAGACGTCTCCGACGAACGCTTCGCCTTAAAGGGATTTCTCAATGGTGCCTATCATGCCGCGACCAAAGACGAACGCCTAGCCGTAGTCCTACACCAGCTCAGCAAATATTATGGAGAAGCAGTGCATGACTATCTGCAATACGAGGAAGCCGTCTGGCGAGCAGAGCCTCATACATTTGTCCCATACCAAAGTGACATGCTCCCTCACCTCCACAATGGACATGAAGTCTATCGCCAAGCCTATTGGAATGCAAAACTCTATCTCTCGGGTTCAGAAACAGCCGCAGATTTCCCCGGCTATATGGATGGAGCCGTGCAGAGTGCCGCGTACGTATTCGAGCAAATTATGGCAAGCGCCCAAAGCTAGAAGATATAATCCAGCGTTAGGCCAGCGGTGATCAAATGGTCATTGTCAAAGGAAGCGGTATTGCCTTCTTCCCATTGCTGGCCATCCACTAAATCGTCGAGCAAAAAATTGTAACGACCTTCTAGTCCGATTGCCACATGCTCGGTCGCGCGTATGCGAAAGCCAAATCCTGCTAAGAAGGAGGAGCGGAAAGTACGATTACCGATTTGGGTATTGTTCAATCGGTCTTGCTGGGCAAGCGTCTCATAGGTCCCATCCAAAATCTCATTGAGCTGGGTGCGTACTTCGATCGGATCACTAGCCGTTATTTGGCTATAATCATAGGTTTCAAAGGTGCTTTCGTTATAGACATTGAGACGCGTCTCATATAGCATAAAGTTGAGCCCAGCCATCAAAAACAAATCCCAACTATCTCCGCTATTGGGAGAAATCAATCGATTGATATTGAATTTGATTGCAGCGGAGGCAGAAAAATGCTGCATCTGATAATTATGAAAGACCATCTGAGTGGAATCATAAAAGTAGACGCTATCCTGCTCCCCATTGAGGGCGCTATTGTTGAGAAAACTATTGGAAGACGAAGTGCCTAAGCCTTGGGCCAAACCTCCTCCAATCATAATTTTCAGGTCCATAGTCCTTGAAAATGAGTTTTGAGCATAGACGCCAATCTCATAACCAGGAAGCACCTGACTTACATCTCCTTGTAGGTAGTTTGAGCCTAATTGGAGCCCAACCGCCCATTCTCCAACCACACTTGGGCTGACGCCATAATATTGAGCTTGTAATTGTCCGCTAAATATCAGCAAGCTTAGACTAACTAAGTATCTGATTTTGAGGTATTTCATCTTGAGATTCTTTCTATGGTGCAGGAAGTGCAAATCTAGCCAAAATTCGCATTTCCAAAATGGAGATTAGGCCTCTAGGCAAAATAATTAACTAAGAATTGAACTTTTTTGGGTATTTTTAGACTAGGCTATTACTTGACTACTACTCATGAATAACGAATTTGACAGGGCAAACGCACGTTTTGCCTGCAAAAACTTGCTAGCTCTATTGCTACTCTTTTTCTCGCTACCACTTGGCCTCTTAGGCCAAGATTTGGTCCAAGGAACGGTTGAAAACGAAGAAAGCGGCGAAGAATTAGTCGGCGCAAGAATCATTATAGAAGGTACCCGGATCGGCAGTATGAGCCGAGAAGACGGGAGTTTTTCTTTCCGTCCCGGAACGCAACCCCCTTTCGTTTTGATGGCAACCTTCTTGGGCTATGACACCTTAAGATTGGAGGTAAATTCTCTTGCAGAACCGGTCAATCTTCAGATGACGGAAAACTTTGTTACCCTAGGTGAGGTCAACATTTTTGCCAATGCTGCTCTCGAAAAGCAAAAGCAAGCAGACTTGACCCTTGAAACCATGAGTATCACGGCGATCAAGGAAACGCCTGCCGCCAATTTTTACGAAGGTTTGGGCCACCTCAAAGGGGTGGATCTTAGTTCGGCCAGTTTTGGATTTAAGGTGGTCAATACCCGAGGGTTCAATAGTACCCAACCGGTACGCTCCCTCCAATTGATCGACGGAGTAGATAACCAATCTCCTGGCCTCAACTTCTCTCTCGGCAATTTTCTCGGTGCCTCTGAGCTAGATATCGAATCCGTAGACTTAGTCGTGGGAGCAAGCTCCGCTTTTTATGGACCAAATGCCTTTAATGGTGTGATTTCCATGACGACCAAAGACCCTTTTATCCATCAGGGCGTTTCAGCTTCAGTAAAATTAGGGGAACGTAATTGGGTAGAAGGAGGCATACGCGTAGCGCGGGCCTTTGGCGGGACCAAGGGCAATGAAAAGTTTGCCTTCAAACTCAACCTCTTTTATCTGCAAGCAGATGACTGGGTTGCAGACAATATGGATGAAGCCTATCGCGATACTTCTGAGCGTAGAGCAATCCCTTATGTAGGAGAAGACAATCCCGGAGGTTATGATGCTGTCAATCGCTATGGCGATGAAAACCTCAAAACGGGTCAAAACTCCGCCACTTCTGGTAGTGAGCAGATTTTGCTCCCAGGCCTAGGCCGTTGGCATCGCACCGGCTACGAAGAGCGCGATCTAGTAGATTATAACACAAACAACTTCAAAGGTTCTCTCGCACTGCATTATAAGGTCAGACCAAAGGTTGACCTCATCGCTTCTACTAGCTACAGTAATGGTACTACGGTCTTCCAAGGGATCAATCGTATCAGTCTCAAAGACATTCAGTTTTTTCAACATAAAGTTGAGCTAAGAGAAAAGGAGAAATTCTTTTTCCGTGTCTATATGACTCATGAAAACGCAGGTAACTCTTATGACCCCGTATTTACTGCCTTCCAGCTCCAAGAGCTTGGCTTTAGCGATCGTGCTTGGGATCAGCGTTACCGTAACTATTGGCGCAATAATTTTGTGGACGATGTCGAAAGCCTCGAGGGCTATCCAGAAGAACCAAATTTTCAAAATGGTTTTCTCTTTGACTTTGAGCAGCAGGCTCGCATCCTAGACGAGAACAATGACAAGCTCACCCAGTGGCATCAAGAAGCCAGAACTGAGGCAGATGAGTTTTATGCCAGACCTGGTACACCAGAGTTTCAGGCGCTATTTGATTCGATCACTTCTACGCCTCTAAATAGTACATTTGGGACTAGATTTGTCGATCGCTCTGCTCTATATCATGGACACGGAGAATATAAGTTCAAGCCTCAGTGGGCAGAGGTTACCGTAGGGGGTAACTTCCGTCTTTATACGCCGGTTACCGACGGGACTATCTTTGAAGATACTGCTGGCAATGTGATTACCAATTTCGAATACGGGCTCTACACAGGGGTAAAAAAGCGTTTTGCAGATGATCGCCTGACGACTACTGCCACCCTGCGGATGGATAAAAATCAAAACTTCCGCTACCTCTTTTCGCCAGCCCTTACTGCAGTTTGGCGAACCAACAAGCAGGATGTGATTCGCGCTTCCTTTAGCTCCGCCATTCGAAACCCAACTCTATCTGACCAGTACCTCAACTACAATGTAGGTAGAGCGACTCTGGTAGGAAATATCGAAGGACGTGATAGTCTTTTGACGCTACCTTCTCTGGACGACTTTTTTGATACCAATGATCTCTCACAACTCGAATACTTCAGCCTAGATCCCATCCAGCCGGAACGCGTTCGGACTTTTGAAGTAGGCTACCGTACGACCATTGCCAAACGCTTATATATAGATGCTGGCTATTACTTCAGTCTATATCGCGACTTCATCGGTTATCGACTAGGTTTTGACGGAGGGATCGTTTTTGGGATACCGGTTGGGCAAGTACTACGTGTCTCGGCTAATGCCACAGATGTAGTAACGACACAAGGCTTTTCTATTGGGGCCAATTATTTCTTTGATAAAGGCTATGCCGTTAGTGGTAACTACTCCTGGAATCGCCTCAATACCGCCACAGATGACCCCATCATCCCTGCTTTCAATACGCCAGAGCATAAGTTCAATGTGAGTTTTTCGGGAAGAAATATCGAGGTAGGCCCTATCGATAAGCTAGGTTTCAACGTGAACTACAAATGGGTACAGGGCTTTCTATTTGAAGGCTCTCCTCAGTTTACTGGTGAGATTCCTACTTATTATCTACTTGATG
>JBCAWW010000544.1:0-4420 GCA_038534415.1 Bacteroidota bacterium
GTTCGGCTTAGCCGCATCCTCCTTCTTCCCGGCTATCTTCCTAGGGATATTTGATAAACGCACCAATATGAAGGGAGCCGTTTCAGGGATGATCGTTGGCATTAGTTTTACGATGATCTACATCCTCATCTTCAAATTGGTGCGTTTATCAAATATCCCTAGGAAGATAGCCGGGAAGAAGGAGGATGCGGCTAAGCCGAACGCTAAGGCTACTACGGCTGCGACATAGTCTGGCGGATAAATCCCAAACAGGCCTGCTACTACCACTGCCCCTGCTGCCGCTAGGCGGGCATATAATAGCTCTTGACGTTCTGTGATATCGGGCATGAAAGTCTTTTTGAGTAGATCGTGTGAGACCGAGGCGGAGATCACCAAAAGCAATCCTGCTGCAGTTGAAAGCGCTGCTGCCAGTCCCCCCGCGGCCACTAAGGCGATTACCCAATTGGGGAGTTGAGCAATTTCTGGATTGGCCAAAACCATGATATCTCGATCTACATACAGCTCATTGGCATTATCGCTTGGTTCATTTAATACCACGCGCTCGCCATTGATCTCTCTGCGCTCTTCTGCAAATTCGATTTTTTTGCCTTCAAAGGCGGCACCTGCGGCCATTTGTACTTTGCCGTCTCCATTCTTGTCGATCCAAGCCATGAGACCTGAATCCTCCCATTTCTTAAACCATTCTGGAGTCGTGGTGGCATATTCTGAGTTATGCACTGAGGTGATCAAATTGGTACGCGCAAAGGCGGCTACTGCTGGAGCAGTCGTATATAAAATCGCAATCAAAGCCAAGGCATAACCTGCCGATTTGCGGGCATCACTCACTTTGGGTACGGTGAAAAAGCGGACGATCACATGCGGCAAACCCGCAGTCCCAAACATCAAGGCAGCTGTATACATAAATAGATCGATGGTGCTCATAGAGCCGTCGGTATAGGCATTTAAGCCCAGTTCGGTTGACAGACCATCTAGCTTGTCAAGGAGATAGACGCCTCGTTCCCCGCTAAGGGTATCTCCAAAACCCAACTGTGGAATAGGATTATTGGTCATCTGAATGGAGATAAATATGGCCGGAACCATAAAGGCAAAAATCAGCACACAATACTGCGCCACTTGGGTATAGGTGATGCCTTTCATCCCGCCGAGTACCGCATAAAAAAACACGATCACCATGCCGATGATGACGCCGATATTGATATCTACTTCTAGAAAGCGAGAAAAGACTACACCTACGCCGCGCATCTGCCCAGCTACATAGGTAAAGGAAACAAAGAGGGCGCATATCACCGCCACGATGCGAGCGGTCTTTGAGTAATAGCGGTCACCAATGAAGTCGGGTACTGTAAATTTGCCAAACTTGCGTAAATAAGGCGCGAGCATGAGGGCCAGCAATACATAACCACCCGTCCAACCCATCAAAAATTTAGAGCCATCTCGTCCTGCAAAAGAAATCAGCCCCGCCATCGAAATAAAAGAAGCGGCTGACATCCAATCTGCGGCCGTAGCCATACCGTTTGCCAGCGGCGAGACCCCGCCACCAGCCACATAAAAATCCTTAGTAGAGCTTGCCCGAGACCAAATGGCGATCCCGATGTAGAGGGCAAAAGTGAGCCCAACGATTATAAAAGTCCAAACTTGTATGTCCATTTTGAATTTGCTTGAAGGTGTAAATCAGAAATAAATGAATGATCATTCATCTACATCATAGGCTTTGTCCAATTTGTTCATCAAATAGACATACACAAAGATTAAGGCCACGAATACGTAGATCGAGCCCTGCTGTGCAAACCAAAAACCCAATTTGAAACCTCCAATTCTGATTGTATCCAATTGATCCACAAAGAGTATCCCGCAGCCAAAACTGACCACAAACCAGATGCTCATCAGGATCACCATATAGCGTATGTTGGTACGCCAGTATTTTGACAAATCCTTCATAGTAAAAGAGTAGTAGTGTATAACGAACTTTCCAATAATTTCAGAGCAGAAGCTAAGCATTTTTTATCAAGTTTCGTATTTCTGCAATTTGTAAATTAATGCGTATGACTACCTACTCTCACGACTACCAAAGCAGTTTACAGGCTCCCGCGCTTTTTTGGGCAGAACAAGCAAAGCGACTCGTCTGGCAAAAATTTCCCAAACAAATCCTAAGTCAAAATGAAAGGGGCTTTTATAGATGGTATGCCGATGGCGAACTCAATACCTCCTATCTCTGTTTAGATTATCATATCGAGCAGGGCAGGGGAGAGCAAGCCGCTTTGATCTATGACTCCCCAGTTACGGGCCAAAAGCAAAGCTATAGCTATCAAGAACTAAGAGATGAAGTTGCCTTGTTTGCTGGTGTGCTCAAAGCCAAAGGAGTAGGGAAGGGAGATAGAGTGATTATTTATATGCCCATGATCCCTCAGACAGCGATTGCGATGTTGGCCTGTGCTAGGTTGGGGGCGATACATTCGGTAGTATTTGGCGGCTTTGCGGCCCATGAGTTAGCCATCCGGATTGATGATGCGCAACCCAAGCTCATATTGACTGCGAGCTGTGGTATCGAAGTGCAAAGGATTGTGCCCTATCTGCCGATCGTACAAGCGGCTATTGAAGAAGCCCAACATAAGCCCGAAGCGACCCTCATCTATCAGCGCCCACAGCATCCAGATCAACTTGCTGGAAGCCTTAGTTTTGATTGGGATAATCTGCTCAAGGAAGCTACTCCCGCCCCGATTACTTGGGTAAAAGCGGGCGATCCCTTATATATCCTTTACACTTCCGGCACTACGGGTAAGCCCAAAGGGATTGTCAGAGATCATGGGGGGCATGCTGTAGCCTTGAAATATAGTATGGAGATGATTTATGGCGTGAAGCCTGGAGAAGTTTACTGGGCCGCCTCCGATGTTGGGTGGGTGGTTGGGCACTCATACATCATCTATGGTCCCTTATTGCATGGCTGCACTACGCTGCTCTTTGAAGGAAAACCAATCAAAACGCCCGATCCCGGTACTTTTTGGCGAGTGATTGCTGAGCACAAGGTCAATGTGTTTTTTACGGCTCCGACTGCGATTCGGGCTATCCGCAAAGAAGATCCCCAAGCATCCTATAAAGCCCATTATCCGACTCCCGACCTTAGAGCATTATTCCTTGCCGGAGAACGCTGCGATCTCTCCACTTATGAGTGGGTAAAATCTGTCCTGGAAGTGCCGGTGATCGATCATTGGTGGCAGACAGAATCGGGCTGGCCGATGATCTCCAATATGACAGGATATGGCTTTGCCAAAACCAAGCCCGGTTCAGCCGGTAGGGCCGTTTGTGGGTTTGAGATTAGAGCCCTTTCAGGGAACGCTTCTATCCAGCCTCCTAATGAAGAGGGCGCGATTTGTATTCGTTTGCCTTTACCCCCTTCTTGCCTGCCCACGCTATGGCAAAATGATGACCGCTTTGAAAAGAGCTATCTCAGTCGTTTTCCGGGCTGGTATCTTAGCGGTGATGGCGGCTATGTCGATGAAGATGGCTATATCTACATCACGGGACGTATAGATGATGTGATCAATGTGGCAGGGCATAGGCTATCTACTTCCGAAATGGAAGAGGTGATTGCCGCGCATCCTGCCGTGGCAGAATGCGCCGTAATCGGCGTCGCCGATGCATTAAGAGGCCAAGTGCCAGTTGGCTTGGTCGTTTTACAAGAGGGCGTCAATATTAGGGAGGACAAAATTGCTGAGGAGTTGATCCAATCCGTACGAGAAACGGTAGGACCTGTGGCTTATTTCAAAAAAGTGTTTGTTGCCGATCGCCTCCCCAAAACGCGTTCAGGCAAGATCCTGCGAAAAATCATGCGTTCCATCGCAGATGGGACACCCTACTCGCCGCCTTCTACGATAGAAAACCCAATCGTTCTCGAAGAGATCAAAAACATCATGGGCAAATAAAGCAAAAGTATCATTGGCTAATAGGACTGATTTTCTATTTGCGGAGATTGGAGGAAATTGCCAAGAGTTCTTTTCCTGCCTGGACGATATAATTTTGAAAGCCTGACTCCCTAAGCCATATAGTACCCGGTATCTCTCCCGTGCCATTGAGACGATACCCATTGGCATATACAGGACTAAATCGCTTCGTTTTACCGCTTTAAAGCTAGAATGAGCTTTTTCATGGCGATCTTTTAGTTTTTGTAAACTAGCGGATCTGGGACCCAGCTAAGCTCCTTAGTCTATAAGGAGAGCGCTTAGACGAGATTATTTCTCTTGCACCAATTGTATATTGTTCTCACAGGTGTCATTAAATACAGCTACTATTACCGTGCCCATTTCCGTTGGCTTCATACTAAACTCAACGCCTAATTTTGTGAGTCTTTCATAGCAAGCAGCCCTTCCAGCAGAAGTCGGTGCGCCAACATACAAACGTAAATCGCCATCAGCTGTACTTTTGA
>JBCAWW010000545.1:0-4414 GCA_038534415.1 Bacteroidota bacterium
ACAGTGTAGGCAGCTGCTGTCAGGATGACAAAAAGGGCAGCGCCAATTACGATCAGTTTGTAACTTAGCCCCGTTTTCTACGAAACCATAGCCTCGGTAAATGGACCTATTAATCAACGCATTGATCGTAATTGGCGCTGCCCTTTTTGTCATCCTGACAGCAGCTGCCTACACTGTATATTTGGAACGTAAGGTTGCGGCCTTGATTCAGCAACGAAAGGGACCCAACCGAGTTGGACCTTTTGGTTTGTTGCAGCCGCTAGCTGACGTTATTAAGCTTTTGCTGAAGGAGGATATTGTCCCAGCACAGGCCGACAAATTTATTCACTTTCTCGCGCCGATCATTTCGGTATTAATCGCCTTGATTACGATGGCGGTGATTCCGTTTGCGTATGTACCGGGTATGGAGTTTACAGCTCCGACTGATGGCTGGTTAGTCATTGCCGACGTCAACATTGGTATTTTGTACGTTTTGGCGATCACTTCGATTGCGGTATATGGGGTTACTTTGGCGGGTTGGTCCTCCAATAGTAAGTATGCCTTGATTGGTGGATTGCGTGCTTCGGCTCAGATGATCAGCTATGAATTGGCATTGGGTCTATCAGTGGTAAGTGTGATTTTGCTTACAAATGCTACTTATATCGCACCAGAGGGCATGGCAGCAGAGTATGTCAAGCCTGGCGCAATCGTAGAAGCCCAACGCGGAGTTTGGAATATGTTCCGCAATCCTTTAGGATTTTTGATTTTTGTAGTCTGTGCATTTGCTGAGGCCAATCGCTCGCCATTTGACTTGGTCGAGGCGGAGCAAGAATTGGTGGGTGGCTTTCACACAGAATATAGTTCCATGAAGTTTGCATTATTCTTCGTGGCAGAATACTTGCACGTGATCATCGCTTCCATGCTCATCACTACGCTGTTCATGGGCGGTTACTTGGTTCCGTTCGAAGGCTTACTGGGAGCGGCAGAATGGTCAGAAACGGCTCGCCTCTTAGCGGGTATCGGATCATTTTTGATTAAGACGACCTTCTTTGTCTTTGTCTTTGTATGGGTCCGCTGGACTCTTCCACGCTTCAAGTACAACCAGCTAATGGATATTGGCTGGAAGCGTTTCCTTCCCTTATCACTCGCAAATCTTATGTTGATTGCGGCCGGAGCTGCTATCTACATCATGTTGACTTCTGAAGGCGGTGGGCTTGCAACTTTGCAGCCGTAATTGCGTTGTTAAGGAGAAAGATTTTCTGTTTATTAACCCTTTCCTGACATCTTGACAGGCAATCTTTGCTTGGCACGGTTACGGCAATGGTTAGGATGCCGTCCTATCCTATTTTTCTTAGCAACAATATGGAATCCAACTTTTCAGATAGAGTTAAAGACGTCATATCCTACAGCCGAGAGGAAGCCATCCGCTTGGGCCATGATTATATTGGTCCAGAGCATTTATTGCTTGGCTTGATCCGTGAGGGAGAAGGATTGGCGATTACTTTGTTGCTCAATCTCAATGTCGACTTGTCTCAACTTAAGAAGGCAATCGAAAATGCAGTTAGAGGTACAGTTACCAGTATCAACCTGACAAACTTGCCTCTTACTAGACAAGCAGAAAAAGTATTAAAAATCACCAGATTGGAAGCAAAATTGCTTAAAAGTGGTGTCATAGGTACTGAACATCTGCTCCTGTCAATCTTGAGAGAAGAGAACAATGTAGCCGCTCAAATCTTGTCGCGCTTTGGTGTTACTTATGATATTGTCCGAGCCGAGCTCGAGCAAAGTGATGAAGTAAGCTCCCCACGTATGTCTGTAGCAAATGAACCACCTGAATCACCCGAGATGAATCAACCCGGAGAACGGCCTCGCAAGCCATCCAAATCGAAAACCCCTGTTCTTGACAATTTTGGTCGCGACCTCACCAAGGCCGCAGAAGAAAATAAACTTGACCCCATTGTCGGTAGGGAAAAAGAAATCGAACGTGTGGCTCAGATTTTGAGTCGCCGAAAAAAGAATAACCCTGTACTAATTGGTGAGCCTGGTGTAGGTAAAACTGCCATCGCCGAAGGATTAGCTTTACGTATCATACAACGTAAGGTAAGCCGTGTACTATACAACAAGAGGGTCGTTACGCTGGATATCGCATCCCTAGTAGCTGGTACCAAATACCGTGGTCAATTCGAAGAAAGAATGAAAGCCGTCATGGCTGAACTGGAAAAATCACCAGACGTAATTCTCTTTATCGATGAGCTTCACACTATTGTTGGTGCTGGTGGAGCCTCTGGTTCACTGGATGCCTCTAACATCTTTAAACCAGCCCTCGCCCGTGGTGAGATACAATGTATTGGTGCCACTACTCTTGACGAGTATCGCCAGTACATCGAAAAAGATGGAGCCTTAGAACGTCGTTTCCAGAAGGTAATGGTAGAGCCTACTTCGGTAGAAGAAACCATGATCATCCTGCAAAACATCAAGTCTAAGTACGAAGATCACCACAACGTCAATTATACGCCTGAAGCTATCGAGGCTTGTGTGAAGTTAAGTGATCGTTATATCTCCGATCGCTACTTCCCAGACAAAGCTATCGATGTGATGGATGAAGCAGGTAGCCGTGTGCATATTACCAATATCCACGTGCCACAAAGCATCCTCGATCTTGAAGGCAAAATTGAAGAAGTAAAAGAAAGTAAGAATCGCGTTGTCAAAAGCCAGAAGTACGAAGAAGCGGCTCAGCTACGCGATCAAGAAAAACGCTTACTAGAAGAACTCGAACACGCCAAACTGGAGTGGGAAGAGGAAACTAAAAACAAGCGCTATACCGTCTCTGAAGAAGATGTAGCATCCGTCGTCTCTATGATCACTGGTGTACCAGTAACGAAAGTAGCCGCAGGTGAAATCGCCAAACTACGTCAAATGGGCCAACAGCTCAAAGATGTGATCATCGGCCAGGACAATGCTATCGGAAAGCTAGTCAAAGCGATTAAGCGTTCCCGACTAGGGCTCAAAGACCCAGAGAAACCAATTGGATCCTTTATCTTCTTAGGTCAAACTGGGGTTGGTAAAACCGAATTAGCTAAAGCGCTCGCTCGCTTCATGTTTGATTCTGATGATGCACTCATCCGTCTCGACATGAGTGAGTATATGGAGAAATTTACCGTATCGCGCCTGGTTGGCGCCCCTCCCGGATACGTTGGATACGAAGAAGGTGGTCAGCTTACCGAACGCGTTCGTCGTCGTCCTTATTCTGTAGTGCTTCTCGATGAGATCGAAAAAGCGCATCCAGATATCTTCAATATCCTCTTGCAAGTACTTGATGACGGTATCCTGACCGATGGTCTCGGTCGTCGCATCGACTTCAAGAATACAGTCATTATCATGACATCCAATATTGGAGTATCCCAGATTCAGAGCTTCGGCGCCCAAGGTCTCGGATTCGAAACCAAAGCCCGTAATGATCAGGCAGACGAGATGATGCGTAGCACCATCGAGGGAGCCATGAAAAAAGCGTTCCGTCCGGAATTTCTCAACCGTATCGATGAAGTAATCATCTTCAACGAATTGGAAAAAGAACACATCATGGAGATCATCGACCTCCAGCTCAAGAGCGTGTTTGCCAGAATTGAAGAAAAAGGCTTTTTCATAGACCTCACCAAGAATGCAAAGGAATACATCGCCGAGAAAGGCTTCGACAAGAAGTTTGGCGCTAGACCCTTGCAACGAGCTATCCAGAAGTATCTAGAAGATCCGATCGCAGATGAGATCCTAGAAAGTGATGCCGTACCTGGTGATACCATGAAAGTAGATTACGACAAGAAGACTGAAAAAATCACTGTTTCTATCAAGAAGGCTCCGAAGAAAAAAGGAGGTAAGAAGGCAGAGGCAGATAAGTCGGAAACAACTTCTGAGACTCCTGAGTCAGAAGAATAAACAATATTTGTCAACTTTTTGAAGGGTTGAATTGTTGAATATATCTGAGTTGTCTCAGATTCGACAATTCAACCCTTCTACTATTATATATTGCTTTTATGAGTAAATCTACCCTCATATTAGGGGCTTCCAGCAAGCCCTCACGCTATGCTTATTTGGCTTCGGAGCGTTTACAAGAGGAAGGCCATGAAGTGATTGCCCTTGGCAAACGTCAGGGCGATACAGCAGGGATCCCCATTCATGACAATCCGGAAAGCATTCATCTTCCTGAAGAGCTTGATACTGTAACCCTATATCTCAATCCCCAACGACAGGGCGAGTATTACGATTGGCTTATCAGCTTGAAACCCAAAAGGGTCATCTTCAATCCAGGCACAGAAAACATGGAATTGGCGGATAAGCTCCGGGAAGCGGGTATTGAAGCAGTCTTTGGCTGTACGTTGGTAATGCTGGCAAGTCGTATGTATTAGGCTTTCAGCACAGGCGATTTTTTTTCCTATTTAGT
>JBCAWW010000546.1:0-4414 GCA_038534415.1 Bacteroidota bacterium
CGCCATGATTTCAGGATACATAGGTATCCAACGGTGGATAAATTTATCGTAGCCAGTAGCTCGTTTGTCATTGAAGGAAGCAAGTGATGTCATAAAGGTATAATTTTGTCTGCATCAGAGGGGAGTAGCCACAATAAGTCTTTGCACTCACGGTTGACGCAGACGCGATTTTCAACTTCTATTTCAATATTAGGGTAGCCTTTTTCTAGCCACCGAGAACGCAAATGGAGTGCGAAGAATTCAATTAAATCTGGTTTGAAAGACATTTGAGATTCTTGAGCAGGAATCAAATACTCACGGGGATGGATGGTCCATGTTTTTGTGCTTTCACGGTCCTTAATATGAAAATAGGTCATACCATTTTTTTCCATAACCATCACATGCCAAGCAAATCGAAAGCCTTTTTCATTCCAAAGCACATCACCTGAATGGAAAAAATGTCTTAACGGCCAACAAAGTTGGAAAACGATAAAACCAATCAATATGGTTTGTTTGAATAGGCCAATAGCAGGAGGGGGAGATTGAGGGAAAATATATCGGCCTCTTTGAAAAAGTTTCTGCCAATCTTGAGCATCAAAAAAAATCAAAGTACTGGCCATCATTAGCCAGGGAAACATGCCAATGGGAAAGAGCATCGCCGTTGTGAGGTGAAAAAATAAAACAGCTAGATAGGCATAAGGCCTCGTTCTGCGAAGCAGTAAGAAAAAGAAAATACTCAAGTCAAAAATCATCCCAGCCCAGCTGAAAATATAAGCAACCCATCTCTCATCAAAATAAGCTCCTACAAGTGGGAAATCTGTACGTGCACTCAACCAGATATGCATGGGCTCAGCAGATAATAACCAAGAGGTCTTGAGTTTCGCCAAACCAGCAAAGAAGTAGACAATCCCTATTTGGAGTTGAATGAGTCTAACGGTCCAAGCAGGGATCCAATATTTTGATTCTTTTTTGCGATAAGCATCTAAGGAGTAGACAGTGTTAGCTGGTACAAAAATCAATAGGAAGGCTATCAAGGAGACAAAGTAATAATGGTTGAGATACCAAACCTTGTCGATCAATTCGAGATAGGTAAAGGAGAGCAAGAAGATAATGGTAGAAAAGCGGTAAAAAAGTCCCAAGCCAATGGCTAGGGCACTCAGCGCACTGAGGATTAGCAGGCCATACATCAAGGGTTCAGGCAATACTTGTACCCACTCAAAGCCTTGGTAAGGAAAGTGAAGGTTAGGGGTCAAATACAAATCTGCGACCCAGCCCATGGCCAAGAATCGGACTTGCCCAATAAACATACAGATTCCAAAAGCGATACGAAATATTGCTAATCCTAAGGGGTCAACCCAAGTATATAGGTGCTTGCTAAGCATTAATCTCCATCCGTGATATTGAAGGTGATAATAATACCGAGATGGTTAGCCATATCTACTTTGATAAGCCCTAATAGATTGACTAAAGCATCTGAAATTCCTTCAAGTGGTTCAGGGTTCGTTAAAATTTGCTCTGACAGGGGTTGATTCACATTAGCTTTCATTAAATCCTGACAGACTTTAAGCTGAGAGCTGATAACCGTAGAAAGTGCTTCTTCCCCAGACTTTGCCTCAGAGTGATCCAATAAGTCCAACAGGCTAGCCCCTTGGATACTGCCAGTAATGCTTTGCTCGAAACTATTTAGGTTGACTACTAACCAATCATAGGAGGTTTGACTACGATAGGTTTCACACTTATTAGGCTGTGGTATGCCGCCATCACTTTTGCCTAAGGGTTTATTGATCTTATTGGCAATCATTTTTTCCAGGATCGCCACTTGCGCGTTGACCAACTCGTTGAGAGAACCCTTGGAGAAGTTTTCGGTATTGGTCGCAAAAGTCGGCAACTCAGTTTGCCATACTGATAAGATTGTCTCGGCCTGAGTGAGTAAGTTTTCGCTCAAAGCAATGAGGTATTCTTTTCTGCGTTCGGCCAATGCGACACTTTTGAAAACTTCAATCCCCAAAGAGTCAAATAGCAGGTACTCCAAGGCAGGAAGGCCTTTGGAAGTAGAACCAGAGTTTTCGACAAAGGTAGCATCTAGGATCTCAGCGCTCTCCAAATTTTCATCGATGAAACGGACTTTTACAGGCCATTTATCCACTTTATTTTGCAGATATTGCTCCCGCACAGAGAGGATGTCGTATATCTCACAATATTTCCAAGCACTTTTACTCCTCTTCCATTGAGTCTGTAGAGCGTCATAGAGCTCGAATGAAGTTTCTTGTACAAACAGCTGACTGATAGAGTCTAAGCGAGTCGCCTCGATCAAGAAATTTTGATGAGCTGGGAGGATGATATTTTCGCCGAGCGAACGCAGCATCTCTTCTCGATCAAAGGGAGGTTTGTCGACACTGGGCTCATTGTTACAGCCAATAAAACTCAGGCCAAGACTAAGGATGAGGCAAAGAATGATGGGTTTGAGATTCATAGTGATTGCAAAAATAAGATGATTTGATCCCGCTCTAATACTGACAAACCTTTAAACGCATTTTGCGAATTTTGGGCTTCTCCTCCATGCCATAAAATGGCTTCTTCCAAATTACGGGCGCGTCCATCATGTAAGTAAAAAGTATGGCCACTCACTACATTGAAGAGTCCAATCCCCCATAGTGGTGGGGTACGCCATTCGGTACCAGTAGCGTCAAATTCTGGTCGGTGGTCTGCTAAGCCTGCTCCCATATCGTGGAGTAAAAGGTCAGTATAAGGCCAAATCTTTTGATTGGATAAAGCATCAAATTTAGGGTGTTGCCCTGTTTCGTAACTAGGAGTATGACAGCTAGCACAGCCAATTTGAGTAAAAAGTTGTTTACCCATCAAAACGTCTGGATCATCATGCTCTCGTCTGGCGGGTACGGCCAAAGAGGAGACATAGAGGACTACTTTACCAAGATCATCTTCATCAATCTCAACCTCCCCTCCATCGGGCAAACTATCACAATTAATCACAGAATTACAGTTTTCTTCTGGGAAGAGATAAGTTTTAATTCCGATATCACCATGAAATGCCGCCGCAGACTGAGTTAAAAGATCTGGCTCATTGGCTTTCCAGCCAAATCGGCCCAAACGGTAGTCTTGTACTACAGGATCCCAAACATAATTAGGTTTACCAGAAATGCCGTCTACATTTTGATCATTTACATCAGCATGACTAAGCAGGTCTGCTTCTGTGATTGCCTCTAGTAAGCCTAGTCCTATCATTTGTGGGGCTACCCTAGGGGATACTTCTACACTAGGATCCATATTACCATAGGCCAAATCAACAAATTGATATAAGGGTTGCCTTAAATAGTAGAGACTTCCATCATCATAAGCACCTTCTAATTCGGTATAAAGTATTTTAAATTTCCCCTCAGCCATCACTCCTAAAACCGCTTGATCTTGGAGTTGGGTACCATAATGGGGTTCTGGGGTAGGACTGCCATTGGCTTGCAAGCCAGGAATACTTAATCTTAATAAAAGCCCTTCGCCTGTCCTTCCCTCAATCGTTGGTGGTTGGCCTCGTCCATCTTTAAAATGACAAGCAGCACAAGATCGTGCATTGAAAAAGGGTCCTAATCCATCTCTAGCAGTTGTCGAAGCGGGCGCACTTACCCAGTTTTGATTAAAAAAAGAATTACCAACAAAGAATAGTAGCTCATCATCTCCTGCAAAATCAGCAGCTTGAAATCCAAAGGCATTGGGCGAAGTATCGAAAACAGTTGCCCTCCCACCAGAAAATTCCTCTCCAGCAGTAGGAGTAAGAATAATGGGAGGCTTTTCGCAAGCTACACTAAGGATAACGAGTGATAACCCTAGAAAAATAAAGCGATTTTTCATGCTTTGTTTGGTAGTGAAATAACCCGAAGCTCGCTGCTGAACGAGACTTCGGGTTTAGATAGGAACCGACTACTAATATCTTATTCCGGCAACTCAGTATTGATACTGAGGCCTAATTTGCTTCCTACTTCAGCGATATTATCCCCAAAATCGCGTAGTTCATTCACGGCTAAGAGGACTTGAGGTCTCGTACTAGCATCAGAAATGGCAAAGTCAAAAGGAATGGCAGTCTTTTCAACGGCTGCGAGGCCTTTATTCATCTGAGCCAGTACATTTTGATTGAAGGCAGGATCAATCACTTCCATCAAATCACTGATCGAAGCGCCAGTGATTTTAGAGATGCCATCTACTCTGATATAGCAGCCCGTATAGACATTTCTCACCCCTATCGCATTGAGGCGAGTATCACGGTGCGTATTATCACTAAAGCAAGAGTGCTCATCTTCTTGATCTTGATTATCATAAGCCGTAAAGATTCGTTCTCCTGCTAGCTCAGACTTAGCCAGTACTCCGATCCCGGTAAGCATATTTTTGATTGCATCGTCAGATGATAAGGCTAAGAAATTCGCTCTGT
>JBCAWW010000547.1:0-4411 GCA_038534415.1 Bacteroidota bacterium
TCTCTTTTTCTCTCTCTCTTTTTACTCCAACCAGCCTTTGCCGGAGGAGAAAAGAAAAAAGGTGGAGATAAAGACAAAAACAAAGACCAATACTACAAGTACGAAAGAGAAGAAGTCTCTTCGTATCGCGATCGCCGCGACTTCGAAATGCCCGAACCGCCTGAAGTGGAAGTGGTAGAAGTTGAAGCCCCAGATCCCTCTGCTACTAGCCTAGAGCCCCTTTTTATGGGAGGACGCAAAGTTTATTTGGACGTAGATCAACGCCTCAACCAATTGGTGGCGCGCGATTCTGTCCTCAAAAAACGCATTGATAAACTACCCGGCTATAGAGTACAGATTTACGCCAATGTCGGCCGTCAAGGAGCGCTTTCTACCAAGAGTGCATTGATGAGCAACTATCCCGGCGTACCCAATTACCTGACTTATCGGGCTCCTAATTACGTCGTACGCGTAGGAGATTTTATCGATAAAGAAGAAGCTGTACTTTTTTGCCGCAAACTCAAAGAAAATTTTCCTAGTGCCTTCGTCGCACCCGATACGGTCAATTTTGGCCCACCCGAGCGCGAAGAGGAAGAAGAAGATAACTAGCAAGCTGCAATAAGAAATTTACGATGTCCAATGTCGATCCGTTTCGGCATTGGACATTTTTTATGAGGCCTGCTTCGCAGAACGCTTAAGTCTGGATAAATAACTCTACCAATAATCACTGCGAACGAAGCCTCCTGATCGTCCAGTTTAGCTGCATCTTGACTGATCGGAGATTTCGCGTCCTCCCGATTCTTAGGGCTCACTCGAAAGGAGTTTGAGGGTGATTTTGGCAGTGAAAAAGCTTCTGTCTTGTCGCGGGCTGGAGAGAGGCGTTCCGCGAAGCGGCACAAAAAAAGCCAAGGGAAAAGCTAGTCCGCTCCTCCCTTGACGGTGAAAATCTAATAAATTGGCTACTTCACTGTATAAGTCTTTTCGTCCTTGCCAACCCCAGTGATCGTAAGGCTCTCCCAAGCCTTTGGAAGTTTGGTTTTTTGCTGCACAATGCCCTCGCTCGTAATTTCTAAGCCCCCAAATCCATTGATTACGGTCTGTAGCAAGCCTCCTGCGCCAGTAGCGAAATAAGGATTGTTGCCATCGACCATCTCTGAGATTACCGCAAAAGGAGGCACCATATTGGGGCGATAACTTTTGATGAAGATGTCGTAGGCTTTTTGGGGTTCACCAAGGCGTGCGTACAAAGTGGCCAAGACGGCAAAACCCATGGCCGGGCCGGCAGGATCCATACGGGTTTCGTAATAAGCCAAATCCTTACGAATTTGCTTTTCATCTCGGATCACATCCAAAGGATAAGAAAGCAAATTGACGTCCGCTTGCTTGATGATAGCACCGGTATAGCTCGCATTTTCTTTGGTTACCCCGTCGGGGAACGATAAGATCGGAATGTTGGCGGCAACATGCGCCCAGTCTGGATCTGGTTCAAGCCCTAGTTCCGTAGCGGCTTGGGTCGCGTAGCCCAATACCACTCTCGCCATGCCATTGGTATAGGCATTGTCATCGATGTTTTCTTCATATTCATTTGCACCGATGACGTTACGAATGTGATAGGCACCAGGCCCTTCACGCTCTACCCTACTTGTCCAGAAGTCGGCTACTTCTTTGAGCATAGGATAGCCACGCTCTTGAAGCCACTCTTTATCGCCAGTGAGTTCATAATACTTCCAAAAGGCCCAACCCACATCGCCAGTGATGTGATGCTGAAAGGGACCCGTAAGCGCCCAAATCGGAGTTTCTTCGCCTCCATCATCGGCTGACTCCCAGGGAAACATGACCCCATCGTAACCATGAGAAAAAGCGTTCGCCCGGGCGGCATCCATCCGTTCAAAACGATACTCTAAGAGACTTTTGGCGATCTCTGGCTGTAGCATCAATAGAGGCGGATACATCCATATCTCTGTATCCCAAAACACATGACCGTTGTAGCCCAAGCCAGAAAGTCCCATCGGAGAAAGGCTGTAAGCGGTCCCTTTGCGGGCAAAACTATAAAGGTGGTAGATGGCGGCATGGACTTCTTGCTGTACCTGCGGATCGCCTTCGATTTTGATATCGCTTTCCCAAAGCTTGTCCCATGCTTCGTTGTGGCGCTTTAGCAATCGCTCGGTGCCTTCGAGACGGGCAAATAAAGTCAGACGTTCAGCTTCGTTGAAGGGGTCTGCATTGTGCTCCGTAGAGGAAATCGAAGAAACTACGGCAAAGGTGTAGGTCTCTCCCGCCTTTAGCGAACGCTCAAAGGACATCCAATGCCGATTAAAGTCCCAGTCAATGTGGATCACTTCTGGTTCCTCGCCATGAGCCTCAGGAAAGATAATCGAATTGGAAGCCGCGACTGTGTGCAGACCGCTTGGACTCTTGCCGACTGAGGTCAGGAGTGGGACAGTCACATGAGGTCGGTCGATGGTCGCAAAGGTGTTGCGGACATCTCGTAGATGATCAGGTGATTTGATAAGGCTTTGAGCCTGAATTTCAAGGTCCTCTTTTGCTTCCAAGCGGACAATAGCGAGGGCAGTATGAGGTAGGTGGCGCAAGGCCATGAGTTCATGGGTGACGGATAAGCGTTCTCCGAAGGAAAAACTCGTACTCAACTTGGCCTGTCTCATGTCAAGGGTTTGGGCAAAGTCTCTCACGTTTTGGCTGGAGAGCTGAGTACCATCGACTTGCAGCACCAAGGAAACGGGGTCAAAAACCTGTAAGATGTTACTAACGCGACCTCTTTGATAGTTGTCGTAGATGCCATTGAGCACAACAGCGCTAGATTGCATGGGTTCGGGGGAGGAAACCAAGCCAATCATACCATTGGCCACTGTAATCCCAAAATAGTCTGAGGGGTCAAAATTGGTGGCTGTAATCTGCCAAGGGTCTGGACTTTGGGCCCAGACAAGGGTGGGCATCCAGAGCAAAATTAGTAGTCTAGTCGTTTTTCGCATAAGTAGTTTTTGGATTGTGATTGATACTTTAAATTAATTCATGATGGGCATTTTTCTGTATATTATGATGATTCAGCCTTAGTAACCTTTATTTAGAAAAATCCTCCATGTCAACACGTCGTCTTGCAGCCATTATGTTTACAGATATCGTCGGCTATACGGCGATCATGCAGGAAAGTGAATCACGCGCGCTAGAAGTCAGAACCCGCCATCGAGAAATCTTTGAACGCTTTCATGAGCAATACCAAGGGCAAATTTTACAATATTATGGAGATGGTACGCTTAGCATTTTTGACTCAGCAGTAGCAGCAACACAGTGTGCGATCGACATGCAGGTTGCCTTCCAGGAAGACCCTAAAGTCCCTTTACGGATAGGGATTCATACTGGTGATATCATTTACTCCAAAGAAGAGGCGATTGGCGATGGTGTAAACGTTGCTTCTCGCGTTGAGTCTATTGCGAGTCCGGGGAGTGTGATGGTGTCGGAGCGAGTGGCAGAGTATCTCAAGAATCAATCGGAGATCCCTCTGACTTCAATGGGGAGTTTTACCTTCAAAAATGTCAAGGATGAGATAGAGGTTTTTGCGATAGATCGGCCTGAGTTGGATGTGCCTAGTCCCAAAAGTATCAAAGGGAAATTTAGTAAGCATAAAGGCCCTCAGGAAAAGTCAATCTTGGCGCGGATGCCTATTTGGGCTCGTTATCTAGGCGGGTTCGCTTTGTTTTTGGTCTTAGCACCGATCATTTATTTCCCCCTATATCGCTTTGCGACAGGCAATGCAGCCACCTCAGAAATATCGAGCAGCGGCCAAGACAAAGTCTTGGTTAGCTATGAAAATCAGATCAAGTTTTTTGTCTCAGCCTTTGAATATAAAGGCTCGGATAGCTCGCTACAATGGCTGAGCATTGGGATGCCTTATGCACTCGAAATGGATTGGGACCAGGACCCTCATATCCTAAATATCTTTCCAGAGGCTTATAAACCCCAACCAATGAATTCGGCCTTAGAAGCTGGAGTGCAATACAATTGTGATTATCTACTGAGAGGCGAATATGATCGCACCGCTGAAGGCTTGTATCAAATTGATGTCAGAATACACCACCTACCGAGTGGGCAGCTTTTTGATGAATTATCCTTTCAGGGAACGGATCTCTTTGCCTTACTAGATACCGTGAGCCTGAGGACAAAGATCGCTCTGGGCGTAGAGCTTGAACAACTCAATAAAGTACGAGATTTGCCTGTGCAGCAAATATTGACGAGTTCTATAGCGGCCTATAAAACCTACTGTGAAGGCTTTATCTTGGCCTTGGATGGGGATTATTCAGGCTATGTCAAATCGATTGCTAAATCGATAGAGATTGATTCGACTTTTTCTTGGGGGGCTTATTCAACAGCCCAAGCCTATTACCAGTATTTGCGTAGCGACGGAAGCTCTACGAAT
>JBCAWW010000548.1:0-4410 GCA_038534415.1 Bacteroidota bacterium
GTTGCTATCCAAAATGGTGATCTAGAAAAAGGAATTGCAAGCCTCGAAGAAGGTCTCGCGAAACCAGAATTGATTAAAAAGGGTAAAAACGTCGCCAAAGGATATTTTTATCTCCAACAGGCTTATGCTCAAGTAGCCCAAAACGAAGAGCTCAAAGAAAAGTACCCTGATGCAGTACTTAAAGCCGCTGCTGCCCTTGGAAAGGCAGAATCTCACCCAGACTTAGCGGGTACGCTTAAGAGTCAGCTTGAAGGACAAACTGGTGCGAAATACAATTTGTGGGCACTCGCCTACAATCAAGGGGTAGCTATCTTTAATGAAGGTAATTACGAAAAAGGCCTTGAGTACTTCCAAGTAGCCAAAGATCTACAACCAGATCACTTCCTTACCAATCGTATGCTTGGCTCAAACCACCTTTTGGTAGGTGATACTGCCAGCAGTGTAAGTACGCTCGAAAGCGCTATTTCAATCTTCAACGAACGCTACATCACCTCTGAGATGGCTGAGCTCAACAAAGCGAATGAGCAGGCTTATAAGCAAGACCTTGGTCAGATGAGCTATGTATATCAGCAATTGGCTGTTATCTACCAAGCACAGGGAGAAACGCGCAAAGCGCTCAATACCCTCACTACTGCTTCGGAATTGCTTCCAGAGGATGAGTCTATCAAGCGTCAAGAACTAGGTATCTATCAGCAAAGCCCTGAACTTCTCTCTGAAGCAGAAGCAAAGTTCAAGAGCATGATCGAAAAAGATCCTTCTGATGACCGCATCATCCTCGCTTATGCTTCTCTACTTGATCGCTCAGGTAAAGGAGACGAGGCGATCACCCTTTATGAGCAAGCTTACGAGCTTGACAAAGAAAATCTACAAGCCAACTATGGTATCGGTGCTTACTATATCAACAAGGCAGCAGAACTTTCTCAGGAAAAAGGCAATATGACCAAGGCTGACGAAATCGAAGCTATGGACAAGCGTATTGTCGCCTTGATCGAAAAGGCTTACCCTCACATGGTTTGGTTGCACGAAGCTCAGCCAGAAGAAAAAGAGTGGTTGCTACAGCTAAGTACGATTACTCCTATCATTGGCAAAGACGATGAGTCTGAAATGTGGATGGAGAAACTAGCGAAGCTAAACACAGGAGGTGAGTAAACTTTCTCATTATCCTTAAAACATAAGCAGAGGCGTTCATTTATGGACGCCTCTTTTGTTTTTCCGCTGTAGACTAGACATCTTGCTTTAGAGACGTATTACAGCCACCCTATGAAACTGAGGATACTTATATGTTGCTTCATGCCCTGCCTGCTTTGGGCTCAGAACGATATTTTGCGTCAAGGGATTTATGCCTACGAACAGCAAGATTACCCAGAGGCTATTCGCACTCTCTCTAGTTTGATTGAGTCAAACCGCTCGCTTTCGGAGGGCGAACTTCCCCAAGCTCATTTTTATTTGGCGCAATCATACTGGCAGGCATCCAGAAATCTCAAGTATAAGCCGGATTACCCTCAGGCATTATTACGCGCCTATAATCACCTTGTCGCAGCGCAGAGACTCGATCGCGCTACGCGCTATACCCAAGCTTGCAAAACAACGATTACTTTGCTCTTACCCGCTCTATACGAAGCGGGGACCGAAGCCTATAACCGAAAAGACTACGCTTTGGCTAGTCGATATTTTGATCGATCACATCAGTTAGAGCCTAACAAATATGAATTTCTGATGGCGAAGGCCTACGCTCAATGGCAAATGCAAGACAGCGTATCAGCCCTTAATAGCTGGCAAAAAGTAGTGGAAAACCCTCCCATTAAGTTATTGCCAGAACAGGAAAATGAATTTGCTCAGGCCTACGCCATGATCATCCATACCCGGAGTGCTTGGGGCCAGTTTACTCAAGCAAGAGATGTACTCCACCAAGCCTTTACCCAATATCCCAATCATCCCAGCCTTATCGAAGCGGAACTGGATATCTATCTTAGCCATCGTTCTCTGCAGGAAAATGGCGAACGGCACTTCCAAGATCAAATCCGCAAAAACCCCAACAACTTAGATTGGAAGCGTGCCTATGCACGCTATTTGTTCTATACAGATAAGACTGATAAGGCAGTTCAGCAGTTTGAGTATATTCAAAAAGTTGAGCCCGACCATGATATGGCCAACCGCTTTCTAGCAGCCCATTATGTCTCCAAAGCCAAAGCGATGCTCGATCAATTGAGTAATACGAGTGGAGAAGAGCGTTCTGCGCAGCAAGAAAAAATCTTAGAGGCCTTACTAGAATCCCTTCCCTATCTCTCTAAACTTCATGATGAAGATCCAGAACGTGTCGAATGGCTCGAACACCTAATCGCGGTCAGTGAATACTTAGACCTAGCCAAAGCCAAAGTCTACCGAAAAGAATTACGTAAGCTCCGCTAAAACTTGACCAGGCGTGGCTGAATATGCCAGCGTAATCCTCCCATAATCATCATCGATTGTAGATCATTTTCTTGACGATAACGCGCTTCTATTTCTGCATAGAGGTCTGCGTTCCATAATTGGCGACTCACTCGCAGGTAGGCTTGCTGGACCCTATTGGCGAGCCCTTGACCGACTACTTGCTCAAAATCTCCTGCTCGGATCAGGTCAGGGCTCAATGGATTACCTCCATAATTGAGTCCGTCTTGATCTAGGCCTTGCCGAACGCTAGAATAAGTCAACAAGAAGTTCCAAGAGGCAGCCGGATGATAGCGGAGTATAAAGTGGATATCGCTCAAATTGGCCCCAGAGGCATGGCCAAGATTTTGGTTGTAGTGGGTATAATTGGTCGAAAGATTGAAGTGCTGATACGTATATGGCCGCACTCGATTGTACTCAAGCTGTAGATCTAAGGTCGAAATCCCTAGCACATCGATGTATTTGAGGCCGGTTTGAAATCCGATTTTATTTTGCCAGTAGCCTGAGCCATCCCCCCTACGCCCAAAGTTATAGTCGTCTAATAAAAGCTGGCCATAAAATTGAAAACGCTGCAAGAAATTCCATTTGAGCTGTAATCCCAAAAGTGCATTGTCTGGACTACCGACATATTGTTCTGCAGCGCGGTAAAAAATCACAGGATTGAAATATTGCAACTCTAAGCCTCGACTCTTATTACCAATCTGACTAGCATAAATCACCGACTCAAAAAATCCGATCGAAAGATTGTGAGTAGGCTGGAAATTGAGTTGGTGAAATGCCCCAAACTTACGCGGGAAAGTGCCTTCAGCATCTGTTTTGCCGGGTAAATAGTCAATCATCTGTGTAAAATGATTGCTGTACTCTAGCTTCCAAATCCGCGTATTTATATTGAGGAAAAGGTAATCTGCGGCATGATCCGAAAGCTGCAGACTCTGCCAGCCATTGCCCCAAAAGGCACGATCTTTTCCAAATTTGATGCGCATAAAATCAAAAGGCGAAACCGTCAAATAAGCTCTCGAACCTAGATAGTCTAGTCCCGTTTCTTGCCCAAAGGGCTTAATGAAGCCTTCACCATACAGGACCTCAGAGGCCTGCACATCTTCATAAATGTAGAAAGGAAAGCGAGTAATATTTTCTGATACCTCGGTATAAAAACCCAACTTTTCCTTGATCGAGCCTCTGATGACCAAGCCACGAGTATTGATCGAAAGGGGTAAGCTCTCCTGAAAGGCATCAGGATAATTGTTTTGATCCAAACCTCCGGCAAAATGGACCGCGGGATTGACATATAGCCTGAAACCGGGTTTTTCTAGGGCAAAGAGATCCCGATGATTGGTAAATAACACATTGCGAAGGCCTTTGAATTGCTCCTGACCGGCAAAATCATCATCGGCCAACATCCGCATCCTAGCATGCCAAGCGGCTTCCGCCGAACTCATACCTTCCAAGCTTACTCGACCAAATATATCTCTCAGATAGGCCCTGCCATATGGTTTGTGAAAAGTCAGGATTGCCGTATCCACATAGCCCTTGATATCCAGTCGATCTATATAGTGATAAAGATCGTGATTGAGGAGTATATCGGTGTCTTGCGCCTTCGCCGAACGCCCATATCCAATCAATAAAACCAAGCCCAATAGTAAGCCGTGCCGCATAGTCTCAACATCTTATTTGGGCTAAGATACGAGAAAAAATTCCTTAGCGGGGCAACCCTTTTTCCTCCCTTTGCGTGTAGGCTCTGATTTTCAAATTTTCCACAATCAAACCAAATCGGGCAATGAAATAATTCGCGGATCTAGCCTTAGCCCTAGTGGCTTTCTTTAGTCTGAACACTTGTGAGTAAGGGCTCCTCCCAGATTTAGTTCTTGGATCTATTTACAGAAACCTCCCTTGATGAACAGTTTCCAACTAGTAAGATTGTTGAATGCGCTCGAAAACGTGAGTTCTGCCAGAAGGACTTTGTTTGTCTTGAGCCATGGCAAG
>JBCAWW010000549.1:0-4406 GCA_038534415.1 Bacteroidota bacterium
TCATAGGAGTAGAAAAGCTGGTGTTCAACATCAAGAATGTCCTTACCTGACATCTTAACAAGGGTGCCATTTTCATCAAAAAAGTGGAAATACGTTTCAAGCCATAAACTATCATCTGTTGGATCTGATTTTCCAGATTGCTCCCAACAGTACCAAAGCCGGTCGATATTACTATGATGAAGCCAAAAAACAGGATCTAATGCCGCTCGCCTAGGATCAGACATATGGCCGATCCCGTTTATTTTTAAAGAATCTTGCTTATCCCATACAAACCCTCCTACCGCTAGGTGCAAGAGATTATGTGGCTGGTTTTCAAAGGCGCTAAAATAAAGCCCCATTGAATCAGGGTGATTTACTTTCATTCCTCCAAAGGACAAAGAAATAGTTCTTCCGCCAGGAATTCTTCCCGTATCTTTTACTGTAGAATCTGAATAAAATAGCTGCTGTTGCATCGCCATTTTAGTTGACACAACATAGTTTTCCAAACAACATTGCCCATTGTCAAGTCCAGGAGCTCTTATTACAGCATTTTCTGGCTTACTGGGGAAATTGCGGAATGCTTCTGGTAAGGCGCTACTGTTCGGATCGGAATAGTCCCAATAAGGAATCGTTAAGTTTGGGTCTCCTGCTGCTTCTCGTAAAATACGCTCGAAGTAATAGACATACATTCGATGCCAAGACAAAAAGAAGTAGCTTCTATGTTTACACTTATTCCAAGTAGGTAGTGGATCTTTTGCGATAGTGCCATGAATTTTTGCTTGGTAGATCCAACTGGTTGGATCTGTTGAATCGCGACTCATCATGACTTCAATGCCCTTTTTGAGAGAGGCCATTTGTTGAGCATTTAATTGCATGATGTTTTGGCGGACAAATACTTTTGGCTGATTAAGACTAGTCGCTTGCTTACATTGCCAGAATACCATCAAGCATAGCAATACCAGTACTCCTTTAAGGAGAGTGAAATTTTGCATGGTTTTAGTGTTAAGTGGTTAACTTACTTTGCTGCGCAGGCCTTTTCTTCTTCAGTGAGATCTGATTCCTCTGGCGTTCGGACTATCCGAATCCTTTGCATCATCCCTTGATCTTCGTGGTGGAGGATATGGCAATGCAAGACAAAATCTCCCCAATAACGGCGATAGCGGGTGCGTACGAGGGCAAATCCATGTTCTGATGACTTAGTCTCTTGATCAAATGAGATCATTTCGCCGGTGACAAGAATGACATCTTTCCAAATGGGGGGACTTACGGCTCTACCACCAAACTCCCATACCTGAAAGGGATTGACATGGATGTGATAGGGATGTCCAAAACCATTTTTAGTACTAATTTCCCAGGCTTCGGCAGTGCCCAATAAAGGTTTTTCATCAATTCGATTGGCCGCAAAGACACTATCGTTGACCATATATTTGTCAGCCGGAGAAATATTGAAATTGGTAGTTCTGGTCTTGCAGATTTCCTCAGCCAAGATGTCTTCGTGGCCAGGACCAGGACCGGGAAGTTCTGAGGGAAGGTGCATTAGGATACGACTGCCTGCGACCCGCACCGTCAGGAGGACATTTTTGTCCGATATAGGAGGGGAGGGTTGGCAGCTCAACTCATTGGGGAAGTATTCGCATTTAGGGATGTATTTTACAGAACGGATCTGTAGAGATTGATTGTTCTTTGCTTCTGCTGGCGCCTTGATGACAATATCCGTTCGGTTGCCGGGTGCCATATGAATGGTCTTTACTTGTCTTGCTTTATCAAACATGATTCCGTCAATCGCGATCTGATACACTTCAAATGCGGTGTCAAAGTGCATCGCTAGATTGGAGCGAAAGCCGCTATGGATCAATCGCCAACGCTGTACTTCACCTGGTTTCATCTCTAGTATCGGCTTGATCACACCATTGATAGAGGTGCCCTTGGGCGGCTTGCTATCCGGTCTATCTAGGGTGGCGAAATCGGGTAACTCTCCCGTTTCTGGATCATACATAATTTGATTGAAAATCATGATCCGTTCATGCTCTGGCTTTGAGGCCTTGGCCAAATCCGAATAACCTGTTAAGTCTTGATCCTCAACTATCAGGGCCCCAGACATGCCGCTAGCAACTTGGATCGCGGTGGAGCCATGTACGTGTGGATGATACCAAAAAGTGCCTGCCGGATGATCTGCTTCTAGATCGTAGTGATACTCGCTCACATAAGAAGGCTTGACTCTGCGAAAGATATCATCTTGATAAGGGCTGATATGCCAACCATGTACGTGTAGGTTGGTGGTATTGAAGTTGTGCGGTTGGTTGTGGTCCCCAGTATGATGAGTGATCTCGTAAGCTTTGAGGACTTTCTCTCGATTGGGAACATTGAGGGTATCAGCAATGAACAATTGATGTTCCATCATCTTGGTTTTCCAATAGAGCTTCCATCCATGTCGCTGATTCTCGATCCAGACCTTATCGCTCATTGTTGCATGCTTCGTGAGAAAATTGGAGACTTTGTTTGCCTTAGCAATCCTAATCAAATCTATTCTAACAGCAGTACAAGCCCAACCCTGCACGAGGTCCTCTCTCCTCGCATCAGGCAGGATCAATAAGTAGTTGAGCTGCTGATGGGTTTCGAAGGGGAGATTGTTGTGGATGTTATAGACCAATTGATCTCCTGCTTTGACACGCACCGTCGGTGAACAAGGTCCTAGGTCTCCCAAGTCAGGATGGACATAGGTCCGTAAACGAACGGTATCTCCTTCAAAGACATATTTGCGAAGCTCTACGGATAGCTCGACTTCCAGTCGGCCATCTTTTGAACGTAGTTCAGGAATATTGAAAAAGTCTTTGCCCCCTTTTTCGCTACTGATAGGAGCCATAGGGGCCAAGGCATGCGAGCGAGATTGACCATGCCCTGGATGATGTTGACTTAGTAGGCTTGGAGCTAGCCATAGGAGTGCTATAAACAGGCCAAAAAACCTGCATAAGGAGTGGTAATACATTGGAATAGAGTTTAGAACGAAATGAGAGCAGTAGCTTGTCCTACTGCTTCACTAGCGTATTGATGGTTATATGAGGCCAAATGATGAGATCGTTTTTGTCAGGATCAGAACCGAATTTGCGATGAAATTCGAGATCAATGATCTGGGTGTATTGCAATTGGTCAAACTCTTGGTCGGTATGCTTGTTGCGTACTTTTTCGAGCCAGAAGATTGCTTGCATGCGAGTGGCATTGGCATGTTTGACGATGAAGGGAATGTTGACAATCCCCCCGCTGTTTTGAGAGTCAAACGCCATGGTGATGGTCTCGGTGATCTCCAATCCTTCTTTTGCTTGCTTCTCTAATTCTTCTCGCAAGCTGGCATTGGGATTGGGGATATTAACTGGCGTTCCGAGTTCACTATATTGTTTTAGATATTCCTTACGCTTTTCCTCGGTAACTTTTCCTATATCCGGTGGAAGGCTACTGATATTAGAAATATCAGGTGCACCGGGCTTCGCAGTAGGTGTTTTACCCAGCAACATGATAGAATCTCCATGCGGAATCGTTCCGCTACGCGCGATCGGAAATTCAGGACTGGGCTGTCTTTGGCCTTTTTGATTTACAATCGTCGCGAGGTTCATAAACATACCGTCTTCGATATGAAGGAGTTCGTCCGTTTCTCGGTGGCTGACTCGCTGCTGATATTCGAGGGCTGCGATGAATTGATCCAATTCGCCTCCCCGATTTCTCGCGGGAGCACCAGCATTTGTAAAACTGAGCGTTTCGGTAAATGGGTGAACCATTAATTTGAAGCGACCTTCATCCTCTGGCTGTGAGCCAGGGGCTGGTACTGCAATGATATTCCAGCCTTTGCTACCTACCCAAGTGCCTTCTAGGTCTTGCCAGAGGCGACTGGTGATTTCTTGAGGCGTGGAGAGCTGGCTGAGTCCTTGCTTGTGCGCAGCGCCCGATTGAAGTAAATCTTCGGTGGTATTTCCTCTGAGGCGTTGATAGCCTTGTTGAGGAGAAAAGGAGGATGAGTTGGTGGGATTCTTTTTCATGGGGTCTTATTGATTGCCTTTTGTGTGATTTACAGAGTAGGCGTAATGAAATAGCGGACAAGACGTTCGACGAAGGCGACAGTGAGATAAAAGAATCAGCTAGTCGAACATTTCAAAGCTATGAAAGACCCTTTGCTCAAAACACGAGGGGACCGCCCGATTGCAAAAGCAAGCATCAATACCTGATTGATCAGGTAGAACTACCTGATTTATGATTCGAAAATGGGATAATCCCGCTAAGTCAATAGATTTAACATTTGGAAAATAAAGGGTCGGGAAATAATTCGTACCTTATTTTGATATAACATCAAAAAGTAAAATCATGGAAAAAGGAAATGGACACACACAAGCAGATTATAAAAAATGGATCGCAGATTGGAAATGCTGCCAACATGGAGA
>JBCAWW010000550.1:0-4404 GCA_038534415.1 Bacteroidota bacterium
AAAGTAAGTCTCCAAGCCTAGGAGATTATATGCTTCTCTTACCAATACATTAAGCCCCGGTTCTTCAAGGCCTACGCTCTCCAGTAATTCGTCGATTTCTTCTTGCTCTTCAAACTCCATTACCTGCTCTTCAAAGCCAGCAGAGATTACGATCATGCCTGCGCCTTCGTCTTTGATCGCCTCCTTTACTTGGGCGACGTATTCATTTCCTTCACCGTTTGGCAGACTATCTTCATCAATATTGCAAACGTACATTACCTTTTTAGCGGTCAAGAGGCCCAATTCTTCAACAATGGCAAAATCCTCGGGGCTAACATCCATATTGCGGACATTGTTTCCTTGTTCGACGAAGTCGATAAAACCCTTTATGATTTCGACCTGACGGGTAGCTTCTTTATTGCCCCCTTTGGTCATCTTTTTGGTACGCTCAAGCTTGCGTTCTAGCAGCTCCAAATCTTTAAGCTGTAGTTCTGTCTCGATGATTTCTTTATCACGCACAGGGTCAACACTATTTTCGACGTGGATGATATTATCATTTTTGAAACAGCGCAAAACGTGCAAAATGGCTTCACATTCGCGAATATTGCCCAAAAATTGATTGCCGAGCCCTTCCCCTTTACTCGCTCCTTTTACGAGACCTGCGATGTCTACGATTTGTACCACCGCGGGTACTGTTTGCTTAGGTTGGATGAGTTTGGTGATCGAATCAAGTCGGGGGTCTGGTACTGGCACCATGCCCACATTGGGTTCGATCGTACAAAAAGGATAGTTGGCCGCCTCAGCTTTCGCAGAGGAAAGCGTATTGAAAAGGGTGGATTTGCCTACGTTGGGAAGGCCTACTATACCACATTTAAAGCCCATGTATAATAATTTATTTCTGGTTCAAAATTGAGGCTGCAAATATAAGCACTATGCGCGAATAATGTAACGATTAAAGCCAAAGCGTAAGGGAATCCAAATTTGTACGACCTATGAGCCAAAAAGATGAAGCGTCTATTCAAAAGAATCAGTCTTGGTATACTGGGCCTTTTGCTCCTAGCGATTGGGAGCTTGGTGATCAGTATGCTCAATCCTCAATGGTTTTATGATTACACTACCGAAAGAGGAAACTTTCGCATTCTCCATGACCAAGCGTTCCCCGAAGGGGTAGACTCTATCCTCAACCAAGCTCATCTCATCGTCCAAAAATCCCCACACTATTTAGCCGATTATCCTATTACGATCTGCATGGATGATGGCAGCTCATTTCCAAGATGGATTGAAAAACTCAAAAAGGGCAGGGCCGTTTCATACGCTCATATCGTTGTCATGCAGCAGGCCTTTGATTATGAGAAAGGAGCCTCAGACTTTGATGGACATTTGTGGGATTTGACAGAGCTTTATGCACATGAGATTACGCATTGCTATCAGTTTAAGCTGGCTGGTTTTGCGACGCTTTGGCTACCGATGTGGAAAATTGAAGGATATGCAGAGTACAATAGTCGACAGGTTGTTCCGCCTTTTTCTCTCCGAGAACGCTACGCTCTTTTGCTACACTCTCGCCAAAACCCTAAACAGGGCTTTCATTGGGCTGCTACACAAAATGGCTATGGGAGTCCTGAATCCTATCTGGAAGCTTTGGTTTACGTACAATATTTGCTGGAGGAGGAAAATTGGACTTATCCTCAAATATTGGAAAGCGAAATAGAAGCTAAATCCCTGGAAGCCAAGTTAAAAGCTTGGTACAAAAAGAGCCCTTAGGAAATTTTGGATTGTTTAAAAAACTGGTTATCATTGCCTTAACAACGTTAGGAACTACACACCCCAATGGAAGACCAGATCAAACAGGCGATCATAGAGCGCCGAAAGAAAGAAAGGGCCTCGCAAGAAAATGCGATCCTAAGGGCAGCTCGAAAGATTGCGGTAGCGGAAGGTTGGACCAAAGTGTCCATCCGGAAAATTTCAAAAGAAATTGCCTATACCCCTCCCGTTATTTATGAACACTTTAAGAATAAAGAAGCCATCCTGATCGAATTGGAAAGCATTGGTTTTCGCAAATTGAAATTTGAACTCGAAGAAATCCGAAACGCTATCAAGGATCCAAAGGAGCAATTGGAAGCCCTCAGTATGGGGGTCTGGGATTGGGCCTTTAAAAATGCGGAGGTGTATCAAGTGATGTTCAATTTACAAGGCATCAAGAGTACCCCTCCTAGTCCTAACTCCCTCAAAGAAAGCGCCCAAAGTACTATGGAGACCCTAAAGTCGCTTCACTTATTTAGCACAGAAACCGATTCTCACCTATTGAATTGGTGGGCTTTGGTCCATGGTTATATTTCATTGGTGATGAGCGGGCAATTGCCGGGCAAACGCGAGCAAACCCGACGCGAGCTACAGAAGGCAATCAAGCTATTTGCTCAAAACCTAAGCGGATAAACGGCTAAGCCAAATACTCAAAATATACGCGCCTGCATGCCTTTGGTCATGTGGGCGTTTCTCAATATTGCAAAGCAAGACTTTTCCTTTTCAGCCCCAAAACATCGCCATATTACTTATCACGACAATTATTATAGGTTAATTTTGCGCCTTTCCAATTTTCGCTAAACCTTTTGCATTCCCTTACGTTATCACACTGGAAACTTTGGAAATGAATAAAGTTTCCATAGTTTTGCGCTCGATTTTCAGATCCTATATGGACGTACAAGAACGTATACTTACCCGTGCTAGCGAACTGTTTGGAAAATATGGCGTCAAAAGCGTCAGTATGGATGATTTAGCGGGAGAGCTAGGCATCTCCAAAAAGACCATATATCAGTACTTCTCTAACAAAGCGGAGCTAGTACAGGCCTTTACCCAAGCCTTCTTTAATCACGAAGTCCTCATTGCTAATCAGCTGAACGAAAGTGCTGAGAATGCGGTACAAGCCTTGATCATGGCTATCCGCCAAATGCAAAGCATCTTTAAGGAAATTTCACCTCGTTTAATTTACGAAATACAAAAGTACTACCCTCAATCATGGGCATTGTTTGAGTCATTCAAACAAAACATCTTGTATCCTTTGGTTTATCAAAATCTAGAGGAGGGTATCACGCAGGGATATTATCGCAAGGATATTCATATGGAAATCGTTGCGCGTATGCGGGTAAACCAAATGGAACTTGCCATACGTCAAGAATTGTATCCCTATAAGTCATTTGATCCAGCGGAAGTACAACTCGAACTGTTTCGAATGTATATGCATGGCATCGTCACCGAAAAGGGCCGCCAGCACCTACACAAGTATCTAGCTTCTCATCCTGAAGATGAGGAGCTTTTGCATATCAATAATCAGTAGTAGTCCACACATAATCATACTAGTCCTCCATGTTACGTTATCTCACCTTTCTTTGCATTAGTTGGTTGGCTGTCTCAGCCAGCCTCGGGCAAGATCAAATCCAGTATATGTCGCTGGAAGCTTGCCTTATCTATGCTAGAGAAAATAATCTAAACCTTAAAAACGCGAAATTCGACGAGTATATCGCCGCTTCTTCCGTTAAAGAAGTAACTGCGATGGGGATGCCTCAGATAAAAGCTTCTGCAGACATCAATTACTTCGTTGAGCTTCCCACTCAAATCCTTCCGGGTTTTTTCAACTCTCAGCAAGGAGTTTTTGTCCAAGACGGACAACCCTTCCTTGCGACCTTGATTGATCCAGAGACCATGGCCCCAATTGAAGGAGATCCGATTGAGGCCCAATTTGGATTCCCTTGGCAATCAACTGTAGGCATTTCCGCCCAACAGCTTATTGCAGACGGTACCTTTTTCCTGGGATTACAAGCCGCGAAGACCTATGTCGACCTCGCAAAACGCAACACTGCCCGTACCCAAGAGCAATTATCTTACGAGGTTACCAAAGCCTATTATTCGGCATTGATGGCCCAAGAGCAGTTAAAACTCTTAGATGCTAACCTCAATCGTTTGGAGAAACTCTACAATGATACGAAGGTGCTCAATGAAACGGGTTTTGTAGAAAAGATTGATGTTGATCGACTTGAAATCACTTATACCAACCTGAGTTTGGAACGAGAAAAGATCAAACGCTTTGCGAGTCTCGGCCGAGACCTTCTCAAATTTCAAATGGGAATGCCGCTTGAAACCGAGATTGCTCTAAGCGAGCAAGTCAACCAACTGATCGATGAGCCTAGACTGAATCCAATCAGCGAGTTTTCGCCTACCAATAGAGCTGATTACGATCTACTGACTACTCAAATAGATCTTGAAAACTATAATTATCGTCGCTACAAGGTTGGCTATTTGCCCAGCATATATGCTTTTGGAAGCTACCAATATCAAGCACAAAGAGATGAGTTCAACTTGTTTTCTACAGACGAAAAATGGTTCCCCATCAGTGTTGTAGGACTCCAAGTCGATCAACATCAATCTTTTCTA
>JBCAWW010000551.1:0-4392 GCA_038534415.1 Bacteroidota bacterium
GCCATCTATTTATGTAACTTCCTACGGTCTTCGAAATAGTAAGCAATTGATAAATTTCAGCTTGCTTTTCTATCTCGCTTAAGATACATAGTCTGTATCAAAAATAGTTCTTATCTCATCTATCATTTTCAATACAAATCACTATTATCCGTATGAAGATACTGATCACCGGCAATATGGGTTACGTAGGCCCCGGACTTGTAAAAGAATTACGTACCTACTACCCTGATGCTACCTTGATTGGATTTGACACTGGATTTTTCGCTAAGCACACCACCAGCACTAAAATCTTTCCAGAAAGCTATCTTGATCAACAGGTTTATGGCGATGTGCGCGATTTTCCTGCCTCTTTGCTTGAAGGTGTACACACTGTTGTAAGCCTCGCCGCCATATCTAATGATCCAATTGGCAATCAGTTTGAAGAAGTTACGATGGATATTAACTATCGTTCCAATGTTCGCATTGCTGAAATGGCCAAAGCTGCTGGAGTCCGCAAATTTATATTTGCCTCTTCTTGTAGTGTATATGGTTCTGCAGAAGACACGCCACGGACCGAGACCTCTAGTCTCAATCCCCTTACTGCCTATGCCCGCTCCAAAATACAGTCTGAAATCGATCTAGAGCCTTTAGCTGACGAAAACTTTCAGATCACTTGTCATCGTTTTGCCACGGCATGTGGTATGAGTGAGCGCCTACGCCTTGACCTAGTACTCAATGATTTTGTCGCCGGAGCTGTCAGCTCAGGTGAAATCACCATTTTGAGCGATGGTACTCCTTGGAGACCATTGATCAACGTGCTTGATATGGCCCGTGCGATCCGCTGGTCTCATGGACGTACAGATGAACAAGGCGGTGCCTTCTTGGTGGTAAACACCGGTAGCGATACTTGGAACTATCAAGTAAAGGAACTGGCATTTGCGGTAAAAGAGATTTTACCTGAGATCACCGTTTCTATCAACGAAAACGCGGAGCCAGACAAGCGCTCTTATCGCGTAAGTTTCGAAAAATTTGCTGAGCTAGCCCCTGAGCACCAACCCGTTCATGATCTTAGCCGTTCGGTCAAAGACCTCGTAGAAGGCTTGAGATCAATCAATTTCGATGATGCTGAATTCCGTAATTCATTGCTCATGCGCCTCAATGTGGTGCGTGGTTTACTGGCTAATGGAAATGTAGACGGCAATCTTCGTGTTGTTTCACCCGCAACTTTAGTCAAATAATGATTTTCACTGAAACAAAGCTCAAGGGCGCCTTTATTGTAGATATTAAAGGCTTTCAAGATGACCGTGGCCTTTTTTCACGCGTATATTGTCAGCGTGAGTTTGAGGAGCATGGTCTAAACGCCAAAGTCGTCAATACCAATGTCTCTCGTTCGGTTTATAAGGGCACGCTGCGCGGAATGCATTTCCAGCGTCAGCCGATGGCTGAATGTAAGCTCGTTCGTTGCACGAAGGGCGCATTGTACGACGTCATCATAGACCTCCGGCCTGACTCCCCCACTTACAAAGAGTGGATTGGAGTAGAACTCACCGAGGACAATTATCGCATGTTGTTTGTGCCAGAAGGTTTTGCCCACGGTTTCCAGACCTTGGTCGATCAAACCGAAGCCACCTATCAGGTTTCGCAGTTTTATGCTCCTGATCATGAAGGTGGAGTACGCTGGGACGATCCTACTTTTGGGATTGAGTGGCCTTTGGCACCAACCGTAATGTCTGATAAGGACAAAAACTGGCCTGATTTTGCAAATGTTGAACCGACTTTAGTTACTCCAACCGTATGATCATTGTAGATAAAGCTTTAGAAAAGTTTGCCGCCGAAGGTAAGATCATCCGTGTTGCGATGGTTGGGGCTGGTTTTATGGGCCGAGGCGTGGCCCTACAAATAATTCACGCCAATCCTGCTATGTCATTAGTAGCGATTTCTAATCGTACGCTTGCGAGCGCGGCTAGAGCCTACAATGAAGCAGGAGTCGATGAAAAAGATGTAGTAAGCGTCAGCTCAGTCAGCGCAGTTGAGGAAGCAATCTCAGCTGGCAAGAGAGTCATTACAGATGATGCCTTACTGCTTTGCCAAGCAGGCAATATCGATGTGGTTGTTGATGTGACAGGAGCAGTAGAGTTCGGCGTAGCCGTAGCCCTCAAAGCGATCGAGCATGGCAAGCATATCGTCTCTATGAACGCAGAGGTGGATGGTACAGTCGGTCCTATTTTGAAGCAAATTGCTGACAAGCAGGGCGTGATTATGACCAATGCGGATGGGGATCAGCCAGGGGTACAAATGAACCTATGGCGCTTTGTCAAAGGGATTGGGGTAAAGCCTGTGCTTTGCGGCAATATCAAGGGCCTACATGACCCTTACCGCAATCCGACCACTCAAGAAGGATTTGCCAAAAAGTGGGGCCAAAACCCCGCAATGGTTACTTCTTTTGCCGATGGTACCAAAATCTCCTTTGAACAAGCCATCGTTGCCAACGGTACCGGCATGCAAGTCGGTAAGCGTGGTATGCACGGCTTTGAAATGGAGCGTGGCGCTAAGATTGAGGAGGCAATGAGCCTCTATCCTTTAGAGCAATTGCTCGAAGGACCGGGGATCGTTGACTATGTAGTCGGCGCGCATCCCGCTCCTGGAGTCTTTGTCTTTGGTACCCATGACAATCCCAAGCAGCAACACTACCTCAACCTATACAAACTAGGTCAGGGACCATTGTACTGCTTCTACCGCCCCTATCACCTATGTCATTTTGAAGTTCCTAGTAGTATTGCTCGTGCAGTGCTATTTAATGATGCAACATTGGCTCCCATAGGCAAACCTTATGTAGATGTCGTCGCTGCTGCTAAGCGTGATCTTAAAGCGGGACAGACACTCGACGGTTTGGGCGAATACGATACTTATGGTCTCGCCGAAAATGCAGATACTACCATCAAGGAAAATCTGCTTCCTATCGGTCTTGCCGAACACTGCGTCCTCAAAAAGGATGTAGCCAAGGATGCAGTCATTACTTATGATGATGTGATTGTTCCAGAAGGAAGATTGAGCGACAAACTCCGTAAGCAGCAAAATGAGCTGTTTTTTGAGTTGAGCCCCTCATCCTGAGAACCTTAGGATATGAAAAAAAACAAAAACCGGAATTGTAAGGTTCCGGTTTTTGTATATTGAACCCCAAACCCCATCCCATGGCTGAGACCTCATCTCTACCCTTGGTGAGTGTGAGTATTCCCACTTTCAATGGTGAACTGAGAATTGGCGAGGCTATTCGTTCGCTGCAGGCGCAACAATATCCTCATATGGAGATCATCATCTCCGACAATGCTTCTACGGATAATACCGAGGGAGTAGTCCGGCAATTTATGGCTGAGGATGAGCGTATTCGCTATTATCGACATCCCAAAAATTTGGGGATTCCTCTCAACTTTGAGTTCGGCTTACAGCAAGCCAAAGGGCAATATTTTATCTGGCTATCTGATGATGATCAACTCCTCGATGGCGTGATCAAACGCTACGTAGATTATCTAGAAGCCCATCCTGACTTTTCGATGGTAAGCGGTGTGATCAATTATACCGAAAATGGCGAATTAGTCTCGCAAGAAACCCGTATCGATCTTCAGCAATCCTCTGGACTTTCTCGCTGCCTTGAATACTACGCGAGAGTCAAAGAAGGCGGCATGTATTATGGGATGATGCGTCGCGAATTGGGGCAAAAGCTGAGAGTAGGGCCTACCATCGGGAGCGATTGGCACTTTGTGGCGGCTTTGGCTTATCTAGGCAAGATCAAGATTTTAGATTTTGTGGGGTATAGCAAATCTCGAGGTGGGGTTTCCAATGATTTTCACGATTATGTCCGTAGTTATGGCGAAAAACCCATCTGGGGCTATCTTCCTTTTGTCAAGATTGGACTCGATGCTGGCGCAGAGATTTTGTTTCGTGCAGAGGTCTTTCAAAAGCTAGATGTAGCGACCAAGTTATGGACAGCTACCACTGCCTGTATGTTGGTTTGGGGCCATTATTATGGACTGATCGTTCCCAGAATGGGGGCTGGCTGGCTACTCCGCAAACTTAAGATCAAGACTCCTAAGCAGCGTGACTTGGAGCGGGTAAGTTGAGGGGGTTTTTTCTGCTTCGCAGAACGCTTATTGATGTAGGATGGCATTCATATCCTCGCTAGGAGCCTAAATACTGTAGGGTCGTGCATGGATGTCGCCCAAAACTAGTCCTGCCCAGAAAAAATGTCTGACCGCTACGGTATCGAAATTTTGAGCTAGAAAGCCAAGACTGATAAATCAATAAATCCCGTTCATCTATTGAGCGGGATTTTTTTGTGCTGTCTTTTTGGGGTTTACCTCCAGATAGCTATCGGGAGCGCGCAACGATTCCCTCTGGGCAGGACTAGTTTTGGGC
>JBCAWW010000552.1:0-4391 GCA_038534415.1 Bacteroidota bacterium
GGACAAAACCTGATTCGACATTGCTCCCTTCTACAGCAAAAATTTCTTCGACAACTCCTGCTTCAGCAGCAGTCAGGGTGTTTTCCATTTTCATAGAGGAAAGCACCAAAAGCGGATCACCAGCCACTACTTCTTGACCAGTTGTGACCAATACTTTGACGATCTGAGAGGGCATAGGAGCTTGGTAATTACCGGCTTCTTTTTGAGCCAAAAGTTGAGGGAAACGATCTTTTTGACTCAAAGCGAGACTCCCTAAAGTGCCACTGTGCAGGAATATCTCTTTGTCATTTTGGGCGAGTGCAAAAGCGTGTCTTACCCCATTTAGTTCAAAACTTATTGCTTGCGCATTGGCGTCTAGGAGATTGACTCTGCCTGCATCCTCAAAGACAAAGGCCCCATCCTGGTGGCGGTAGTTCATTGGTAGTTCGGCTTCGCCGAACGTAAAGACCGATTGCTGGGGCACTGAATAATTGTTGCGCCAGCCAGAAGGAATCGATCTGAGTAGGCTTCGATTAGCTTGACGTTTAGACCAAGCTTGCAAAGTCGCCGCAATCCCAAAAAGCGCCTGCTCATGAGAGGAGCGTTCCGCGGAGCGGGCCAAATCAGGATGCTCAGCCAAAAAATGCGTGTCATACTTGCCGGCCTGAAAATCTGGATGCGCAAATAAAGCAATGAGAAAAGCTTGGTTGGTGGTCGTACCCAAGCAGAGCAAGTGGTTCAGAACATAGCGCATTTTACGATGAGCGGCCTTCCGATTTTGTCCCCAAACGATCAATTTGGCGATCATGGGATCATAATAGACGGAGATTTCGCTCCCGCTTTCGACGGCACTATCCACTCTCAGCCCTTCTACCACAGGCCATTCAAAGCGTAATAATTTGCCCGTTACAGGGAGAAAATCATGGGCCGTATCTTCGGCATAGAGGCGACATTCCACCGCATACCCCTTACTGACAACATCTGCTTGCGCCAAGGCTAAGGGCTCTCCCATAGCGGATTGAATCTGCAACTCAACCAAATCAAGCCCGGTGATCGCCTCGGTAACTGGGTGCTCAACTTGGAGTCGGGTATTCACTTCTAAAAAATAAAAATCACCACTTTGCTGGTCGTAGATAAACTCTACCGTACCGGCATTGTCATAGTTGAGTGCTTGGGCCGCTTGCACTGCAGCCTGGCCCATACGCTCGCGTAAGGCCTCATCCATAATAGGAGAAGGACTTTCTTCGATCACCTTTTGATAGCGTCGCTGGATGCTGCATTCTCGTTCCAAAAGGTGAATCACCTTGCCCTGCTGATCCCCAAAAATTTGAAACTCAATGTGGCGGCCTGACTGAATATATTTTTCAACTATCAGCCTATCATCACCAAAAGCATTCATTGCTTCGCCCTTGGCAGCAGATATCGCGGCAGTCAACTCGCTTTCTTGATGCACAATCCGCATCCCCTTCCCACCACCACCAGCAGTCGCTTTGAGTAAGACGGGAAACCCCATCTTGATCGCTTCAGTTTTGATGCGCGCCTCGCTTTGATCCTCGCCTTGGTAGCCTGGGACAACTGGCACTTTATGCGCTTGCATCAAGGCTTTGGCTTTGGCTTTATCTCCCATAGCCTCGATGGCATCAGGGTTCGGGCCAATAAAAATGAGGTTTTCCTGTTGGCAGCGACGAGCGAAAGAAGCGTTCTCGGAGAGAAAACCATAGCCCGGATGAATGCCTTCGGCTCTGCTTTGTTTCGCAGCTGCTATGATTTTGTCTTGCTGGAGATAAGAACTACTGGGATCGCTAGCTCCAATATGCAGTGCGATATCAGCGGCTTTGACATAGGGCGCAGATCGATCGGCATCTGAATAAACCGCAATAGACTGAATACCGAGTTTACGGCAAGTCTTGATGATGCGGAGGGCGATTTCTCCTCTATTGGCAATCAGTATACTTTGCATGGATTCTTGGCTAGTGGTTTACATTCTAAATACTCCATATCCCTCAGCGCCTTTGATTGGCTGATTGTAGACAATCGCGAGGCTAAAGCCGAGATAATTGCGCGTCTCTCTGGGGTCTATCACTCCGTCATCCCACAACTCTGTGGTTGAATACCAAGCGTTGGATTTCTTTTCGGCTTCGATGGTCATCATTTGTTGGATCATCTTGCCTTGCTCTTCGTCGTATTCTTGTCCCGTAGATTTGGCCGAGGCCCTTTGAATAATTTCCATCACACCCGCTAATTGCTCAGAGCCCATGACGCCAATCTTGGCGTTGGGATAGGTAAAAAGAAAGCGCGGGTCAAAGGAACGGCCATTCATGCCGTAATTACCCGCCCCATAAGAGGAACCAATCATCAGCGTAATGTGAGGCACTTCGCTATTAGATACTGCATTGATCAGTTTTGCGCCATTTTTGATGATGCCGCCTTCTTCGTAGGCTTTGCCGACCATATAGCCGGTCGTATTGTGCATAAAGATGAGGGGGATATCATTTTTATTGCAAAGCTGGATAAACTGGGCCCCCTTATTGGCAGATTCAGAAAAAATGACGCCATTATTGGCTAAAATCCCGACCGGATAAGCATGAATTTTGGCCCAGCCCGTGATCAGACTGCTCCCATATTCGGGTTTGAACTCTGTAAACTCAGAGCCATCAGTGATTCGCAATATCAATTCACGCGCATCAAAGGGCTTTTTTACGTCAGCGGGCACCACCCCTAAAATTTCGTCTTGATCGTGTTTGGGAGGAAGGATCGTCTCAGTAGGGACAAAATGTGGCTTTGATACCTTTACAAACTCCATCAAATCTCTCGCGATGCGGATACCCTCTAATTCGTCCTCGGCGAGAAAATCAGAAACCCCCGATACCCTACTGTGCATTTCGGCTCCACCCAATTCTTCATCGGTGGCCACTTCATTGGTAGCCATTTTGACCAGCGGGGGACCTGCAAGAAAAACTTTTGCCGCGCCCTTTTGGAAGATGGCAAAATCAGACATCCCCGGCACATAAGCACCACCTGCTGTGGCATTGCCAAAAACGATGGAGATGGTAGTAAGCCCCATTTTGCTACGGCGGGTGATCTCTCGAAAAGTCTCTCCCCCATAATTAAAAATCTTGGCCTGATCAGGCAGATTGGCTCCTCCACTTTCGACTAGATTGATGGTAGGCAGACGATTTTCACGCGTGATACCTCCTATTCGCAAAGCTTTGAATGTCGTAGCATAGTCCACAGATCCCCCTTTGCGTGTACCGACATTGGCGTTGATCATGCATAGCTTGCCTTTTACGAGCCCGACTCCGGACACATTGGTGCCACCGGCGCCAAAACCGCCGCGTGTTTCTAGGCCAGCCAAGGGTAGCAATTCTAAAAAGGGGCTATCGGGGTCGAGAACAAGCTCTAAGCGTTCTCGGGCGAGTAACTTCCCCCGCTTCCTTGCTCTAGCAATATGCTTGTCTTTGCCCTGAAAGCGACTCTTCTCCATATTCTCTTCGAGTTTCTGGATCAAGGCCAACATTTCAGCATAATTATCCTTAAAGGCCTGGCTATTGGGATTGATATGAGAATGAAGTATGGGCATAAATTTCTTTTTAGTGAGTTGGTAGGAAGGAAAAAGCATGCAAGATCTCAGAAAACAGCTTGGCAGCCTTTTGCTCTCAAAAAGAGATTAGGGCGTCTAGGTCCATGTCAAAGGTTTCCCCTAAGCTTTCGTAATAGTCTTGCCCAAAGTAGTGGACAAAGGATTCGATCCCCTTCTCGGTAAAATGTGGCAGAAGTATAGACCAGACCATTTTTTCGCCGTCTTCACCTGTTTTTTCACCACGTATGATCTGCTGTGAAAGCCAATAAAAGGTGAGCATCCACACGATGAAGGAAATATTGTGATAGGTACCGGGCACTGCCTCAGCGCGCATATTACCTAGCTTTATAGCAAAGGCGATAGCCGCTTTGTTTCCTGCGACGGTTTGCTCGGTCATCTCTCGAAACTGCTTTTTTACAGCAGGGTGTTTGAGCACTTGGGTATCAAGAAAAATAAAGGCGTATTGCTTTTGAAAGCGGTAATAGAGTTGGATTTCATTGTGCAAGTTTTCAAAAGAAGGTAGCTGACGAGACTTGCTCCGCTCAATCTGCATCTTATCCCACATTTGGCGAGCAATAGCTTCCAACAACACATCTTTATCCTTGAAGTGGTAAGCCAAATTACCTCGACTCATGCCCATCTCTTTGGCCAGCTCAAATAAGCTAGCGGCGCCAAAACCAATGCGATTGAAGTAGCGAGTTGCTGCTTGCAGTATTTTATCTTTTGTATCCAAAGGATTTATTATTAATAACTACAATTTAGTCATTAATGACTAAATCCAAAACAAAAGATAAAATACTGCAAGCAGCAACTCGCTACTTCAATCGCATTG